>JASLQE010000136.1 GCA_030744635.1 Dehalococcoidia bacterium
GTAAAGGCAAAGATAACATTGGGGCCCCGAGCGCTGCCATGGGAGTCATCGTGGGCGGTGGTCACGCCGAGGAACTCTATACCGGAGGCGGTGTGCTGTCCCACACCCTTGACCACCTGGGGCTGTCCCTTGACCGCCCCCACATTGTTGTGGTCGAAGTGGTCGTGGCTGGTAGTCACCACCTCTGCGGACTCAACCACCTCGCCATAGGTCAGACCGCTGCCGGTGGCATACGGGTCCGTAATGATGCGCGTACCGCCCTCGGAAGTAATCAGGAAACAAGCATGGGCCAGCCATTTGACCTTCATTTAACCCCCTTTTTCTTATGAGATAACGCCAGGGCCAGGTTTACTAGAGTCCCCACTCCCACACCTGTGGCCCCTTTGACAACATAGCCCTGGTCTTTGTCGCTGCGGAAGGTACCGGCAATATCCAGGTGTACCCAGGGCGTATTACCCACGAACTCTCCCAGGAACAGGGCGGCGGTTATGGCCCCACCGTAGCGCCCCCCGGTGTTCTTGATATCGGCTACATCACTCTTGTTCTGCTCCTTGTAATCGGCGTCCGTAGGCATGGGCCAGTGGCGCTCACCGGCCCCCTTACCTGCTGCCACCACCCGTTCCACAAAGCCCTGGTTGTTGCCAAAGGCACCGCTGTAATGGTCACCCAGGGCAATATGACAGGCCCCGGTCAGCGTAGCCAGGTCCACCAGGGGAGTAAGCCCTTGCTGCCTGGCATAGCTCAGGGCATCCGCCAGAACAAGCCTGCCTTCAGCATCGGTTGAGGCTATCTCCACCGTCTTGCCGTTCAGTATGCGGATGATGTCGCCCGGTTTTAGGGCATGGCCGCTGGGCAGGTTCTCCGTGGCCGGAATTAATCCGGTGACATTGAGAGGCACCTTTAGCTGAGCAATGGCTTTCATAGCGGCGATTACGGCAGCAGCACCGGACATATCGCCCTTCATGTCCCCCATGCCCTCGGAGGGCTTGAGGGATATGCCGCCGGAGTCAAAGGTTATACCCTTGCCAACGAGACCCAGGGCGGGTTGCTCCTCCTTGCCCCCACGGTAGGTCAGGATGATGAACTTGGGAGGCTGGCCGCTACCCTGGGATACGCCCAGCATGCCCCCCATGCCCAACTCCTGCATCTTTTCCCGCTCCAGTATTTCCACCTCCAGGCCGTGCTGCTGGGCCACCTTGAGGGCTTCTTCGGCGAGAAGTGTAGGGGTCATGAAATTGGCCGGCTGGTTACCCATGTCCCGGGCTAGGGCGACGGCTTCAGCCAGTATCAGGCCCCGGGACACACCCCGGCGTGCACGGGTCACCTCCCGTGGCTCCTTGACTATTATCTGAAGCTCCCTGAGCTCCCGCTTGTCCGGTGATGGTGCTTGGTGCTGGTGAAAGGTATAGAGACCCATCGGGCAGCCCTCGGCTATGGCTTGGGCAGCCGCCTCCGGCTGTAGGCCACCGGCCCCTCTACCATGTAGAATGGAAGCCACCTGCCGTGCCCCTACTTTTCTGAGGGCACGGCAGGCCTCCCCCATCACACCCCGGAGCCTTTCCTGGTTGAAATCTTTCTGTTTACCCAGCCCTACTACTACCACCCGCTGGGGCGATATACGGCCAAGCGTGTGGATGATGGTAACCTCACGAAGCCTGCCCCTTATCTCTTTCTCGGCGATTAGACGGGAGATAGCCCCCCCAAGAGCGCTGTCTATGGCAGCGGTAGCCCCTCCAGGTTTCCGTATACCTTCAAACAGGTTGATGATGACGGCATCCACCGGTAGGTGAACTATGTCTCCGGAGGCGACCTTTATCTTCACGATAGTTACACCTTCCTCATAGCATCTGTTACCCAAGGCACATCCAGCTCTGACAGTTTAGCCGGGGTGGGCACTCCCTCTTTATCCCACCCCATCATGCCATAGTAAGACAGCCTGGCCTGGTCCAGGGCCTCCTCGTCTATGGCAGTGCCCTCAATAGGGCCGGAGGCCTGGGCGGTGAAGAAGCGGCGAGGTAGCTTGTCATCGGCCGCGGTGAGGCCCTCCCGCATGTTGAAGGCCCGGGCCATGGTCATGACCCGCTCCCCCACTTTCATCATCTCCCACAGTGAGGACTCCCAACCCGTTACCCCCTGGACCAACTGGTTGATTCTGTCCCGGCCGAGGCCGACGAAGTTGCAGAAGACGAGGCTGTTCAGCAGGTGCTCCCATGCGCTGCTGTAGATGAGCATCCTTACCTTAGCAGGGCTGAGGTCTGTTGCCGCCAGGGGCTCAATAATCCCCAGGTCTTTCAGGGCTTCCAAGGCGGGGCCCTGAGACTGATAGAGGTTGTCATGTATGTTGTGGCAGTGGTCGGCCCCCGTGGGAGATATGGCGTAACCAAGGCCCATGCCCTGCTTGAGGCGGGGCTCATGCATGGGAATCTCCTGTCCTTTGACATGCAGTGCCAGGGCCTCGGCCTCCGGGCCCAATTGTTTGGAGGCCCGGGCCACACCTTCGGCCAGCAAGTCCCCCAGGCCCTCCCTCATGGCGATGCGGCGCACCATCTCCACCATAGCGGGGGCATTGCCGAACGATAGATCCAGGCCGTCCAGGTCGTCTTTGTTCAGGATGCCTTTAGCAACGCATTCCATGGCGAACGCAATACTAGACCCGCAGGAGATGGTATCCAACCCGTAGGCCTGGCACAGCTCGTTGGCCTTGGCGATGGCGGGCAGGTCATCTATGCCGCAGTCCGAACCGGTAGAGGCGATTGTCTCGTACTCCGGCCCCCCGTAGCGGGGATCCACCTGGTACTCCCCTTCGGACTTCACCTCACGCTTACACTGAACCGCGCAGGCATAGCAGCTATGCCTCCCCACCAGTATGGTCTCACCCATGGCCTGCCCGCCGATGTTGTCCGCCCCTTCAAAGGTGCCTTCGTTGAAATTACGGGTGGGCAAGATGCCACTGCGGTTCAGGGCACGTACTACCCGGGGTGTGCCCTGGTCCTGTAGCCCCTTGGCCAGGCTCTGCACATTGTCCCGGAACCACGCCCCTATCCCTTTAACTGCGGAATCATCACTCAAGGGCAGCCGGTTTCGGCCTCTGACGGCGACGGCCTTGAGGTTCTTGGATCCCATTACCGCCCCCATGCCGGTGCGACCTGCGGCGGCATCCAGGTCATTGATGACGCAGGCATACCGCACCAGCTTTTCCCCGGCGGGACCTATCTGGGCTATCTTTACACTGGAATCACCCAACTCCTGGCGAATTTGCTCCTGGCACTCCAGGGTGGTCTTTCCCCACAGTCCCTTGGCGTCTTTAAGTTCGGCCTGGCCGTCGTTGACATAAAGATAGATCGGGCTTATCGCTCGGCCCGTTATCACAATGGCATCAAAGCCGGCAAATTTTAGCTCGGCCCCCCAGTGCCCCCCAACCTGAGCATCGCCGAACCCACCGGTAAGGGGGGACTTGGCACCCACGGTGTTGCGGCCACAGCCGGACACAGGGGCACCGGTAATCGCACCCGGGGCAAATACCAGGACATTAGCGGGGCCGAGGGGGTCTGCCCCCGGCGGCATCTCTTTTAGCAGGTAAAAGGCGGTAACTGCCGAGCCCCCGTAGTAACGTCGGAAAAACTCCTCCCCCGGCTCCTCCACGGATATATTGCCCGATGTCAAGTTCACCCGTAGCACTTTGCCATTGTAGCCGTTAGGCATGTCCCCTCCTATTTGCGGTTTACCTCTCGCACTATTTTGTCCATTACGGGTCTGATGTCCCGGGATGTGTCCGCCCTCTCTAATAGGTAGCGACAGAAATATGATTTACCGGTGCCGGGGAGGCCGCTGACCATTACAAGAGGGGGGTTAGCAACGGGCTCCGGAAGTGTTCCCAGGCTTTCCCGTAGAATGTCCAGTGGGGAAGAGGCCGTTTTCATCATTTCGGATTATAAGATATACATCCGCCTGGGGGCAAGGTGGTAGCGACAGATCACCTATCGTCAATTGCTTGCCCGCCCATCCACTCGGTGGATAGCCTCTACTCTTCCTATCGGCCCTTGACTTGGGGAAGCTCTGCTGCGCTGCGGTCGTAGAGCAGGCGGTTGATTACAACCCGTGATTTCCCCGGGGACAGCTGCAGGTCTGCCTTGAGCCCAGCAGTAAGGCGGCGGAGGAGTATAGCGGACCACAGTACTGTCAGAGTGATAGCTGTGGCCCGTCCCTCCGCGGCGAAGGCAGCCAGTGGTAGCAAGCTGAAGGCCGTCAGCATACCCAGGGGAAGGCTGTTGCTGGGAGGGCCGGAAAGCACAGAGTGGTGTCCGGCTTTACGGGCAGCCGTACGGATGATAAGGCTGAGCAGGATGGGCGCTAATGCCACCGTGATGAGGCCCGGGGCCAGGGCAAAGGCCATAAACAGCCCGGTGGTGTTACCTTTACCACCGGTAGAAGGTATGAAGACGGGCCACATCTGCCCTATTACCACCGCTATCCCCACAGTCCCTATCAGCCATGGCTTCGCACCCAGGAGCCAGGCAGCCGCCACAGGGATGGGGCCTTTGGCCATGTCTCCCACAATGCCCACCACCCCCAGAGGACGGCTGGCCCCCCACAGTGCCTGGTGAAGATCACCTTCTTTTCTTACATCCCGTCTGGCCATCCTGCCCAGGAGATAGACCTGTGGGATGGCCCCCAAAAGATAAGCGACAGGCACCAGAAGCAGCAGAGATAGTGGCATAGAGCTAATCCTCCGCGCCTGGCAGATGGGTACGGAGAACTATAAGGGAAAACATGCTATGGGCATTATATGCCGGGACACCGGCGAGTAAAAGGCTGCCTGTGAAGGATGTGGCAGCCGTCCATAAGAGGGAGTAAAACAAACTCTCTTTTCGGCTCAATCGCCCCAATAGAAGGCTATGCCCAGTACACCAGGCCCAGTATGCACACCGATTACTGGTGTAAACTGGGTGACATAAAGCTCCACGGGAGCAAACCGGGGTCTCCAGCACCTTTCGCAACTCCTCGGCTTCATCCGA
>JASLQE010000137.1 GCA_030744635.1 Dehalococcoidia bacterium
ATACGGGTTATTAACAAGGTGTACATGCCAATTGCCGAGCCTGAGCTTGTGGCTGATTATTTGGTGTATATATTGTTTTTTCCCACCGTGTAAATAATCAGTATCTCGGCAAAGGAGGTTGGGGGGGTGGGGAAGGTCCTGGAGGCCGTGGCGGACCAGGTGCCGGCGCCCTCGGGGCATCCTAAGTCCGCCTTGCGGGCACTTATATTTGATGCCCACTATGACCCGTATAAAGGGGTGGTAGCCTATGTGCGGGTGGTGGACGGCTCGGTGTGGAAGGGGCAGGGACTGCGCCTCATGGCCACTGGGGCGGCTGCCGAGACCATGGAGGTGGGCGTGTTTACGCCCCAGCCCCAGCCCGTTGCGGGGTTGAGCACGGGGGAAGTGGGCTATGTCGCTACCGGGCTCAAGGACATCAAGCAGTGCCAGGTGGGGGATACTATCACCGGCGCGGAGCACCCCGCGGCTGAATCCCTGGCCGGGTATCGCGCCGCCAAGCCCATGGTGTTTGCGGGCCTCTACCCCGTTGACCCCGGTGGATATCTGGCCCTCAAGGACTCTCTGGAGAAGCTGCGCCTAAATGACGCCTCACTTACCTTTGAGGCCGAGACCAGCCAGGCGCTGGGTGCCGGGTTCAGGGCCGGCTTCCTGGGCCTGCTCCACCTGGACATAGTGCGGGAAAGGTTAGAACGGGAGTACGGCATAGACCTGCTGGTGACAGCCCCCAGCGTGGGTTATCGGGTAGGGCTACGTGACGGGCGGCAGATTACCGTGGACAACGCCGCCGCACTGCCCCCGTCCGGCGATGTAGCTGAGGTCAAGGAGCCCTGGCTCCGGGTGACCGTGATGACCCCCAGCCGCTACCTGGGGGCGGTCATGGAGCTGCTTGGTGAGAGGGGTGGGGAGTATGGCCGTATGGACTATGTGGGGGACAGGGCTTCCGCTTGGGAGAGAGTGGTGTTGGACTACCACCTGCCCCTCCGGGGACTTCTCGGTGGTTTCTTCGGTGCCCTCAAGTCTTGCTCACAGGGGTATGCGTCCCTGGACTATACGTTTGAGGACTACCGGGCTGCTGACCTGGTGAAGCTGGAGGTGCTGGTGAACCACAAGCCGGTGGATGCCCTGGCCAGCATTGTGCTCGCCTCCGAGGCTTACAAGAGGGGTAAAGAGATGGTGGCACAGCTATTCCGCCTTATCCCCAGGCAACAGTTTGATGTGGCGGTGCAGGCGTCAGCTGGGGGCAGGGTTATCGCCCGGGAGACTATAAAAGCCCTGCGCAAGGATGTAACGGCCAAACTATATGGTGGGGATGTAACCCGGAAGAATAAACTGCTGGCTAAACAGGCCGAGGGCAAAAAGCGGCTGAAGCGGGTGGGACAGGTAGACATGCCCCGAGAGGCGTTCTTCGATGTGCTAGGGCTCGATTAGCCCCCCGACACCGCGTGCTGGAGATGGATTTATCTCAGCCCGCGCTGGGTAATACAACTTCCCACTTTATAGGACAGCCAGGCCAGGAACCAGAAGACAACCACGGTTGCGGGGAACAGGGGGGCTACAGACCGGTACCCCACTAGGCTTTCGTGGTTGCCTGGCAGTGCTGAGAAGATGCCCAGGGCCAGGAACATCCCGATGGGAAGCCACCAGTAAACCTTAAGCTTGGCCATTGCTATTCTCCTTGGGGCTATGTCCGTTGCCGTTAACGCGTGTCCGGAGCTCCTGTAGCCTTGGCAGATCGGTGAACCCAGAGAGAAGCACTATCCCGCGCAGCTGGTCTATGGCGCCGATGGGGTAGTCCCCTCCCCTGATTTCGTAGCTGTCAATCTCCTGCTCCAGCCAGCTTTTGGCCTGGAAGAAGCCTTCCACATTAATCTGGCTCTTGGGGCCGGATATCATGAGGAGGCCACGGCCGGCCTCTTTCAGCACGCAACGGCAGGTCATCCCTGCGGCTACAGCGCTCTTGATAACGGTGTAGCAGCGAAGGGTAGGACTGAGCTCGCCTATGGAGTCCCGCTTCTTGAAGAAGAAGAGCTTGTTCTTCAGGGTGCGGGCCCTTATCTCCGAGAAGCCTAGGACCGACAGGCCCTTCCAGGAATTCATGATATCGGCGGCATCCACAACCTTTACACCTACCCGTCCATTGGTAGCTTCGCCGGCCCCGAACAGGGAGGGCAGCGGCTGCACCAGGCTATGGTTCATCTCGTTAAAAGCCTGGGCCAGGGTCATCCCTTCTCTCTTCCACAGGTTATTGTCAAAGAAGAGGGTGCCGTCAGCAATGGGGTTCAGATCGTCTACACAATCCAGGGCATTGCGGGCCATGAGCTTGCCATCATCGTCTCCGGGTAGGATGCCCAGGACATAAACGGGATGGTCGTATAGCTCCTTGAGCGCTTTGACCAGGACCGGCGCTCCGCCGGAGCCAGTGCCGCCACCCAACCCGGCTATTACCAGAAAGCCGTCTATGTGCTCCGTCATCTTCCCCGCCACGGTGTGGACGATGGCTGGCATACCACTTTGCATCATCTGGGCGCCGGCATCCCGGAGGGTGCCAACGCCATGCCCCCGGGCCTCTGTCTGCCCGACCAGGATTCTGTCCTTCTGGGGGATGGTCTTCAGTCCCATGAGGTCGCTCCTGGCGGTGTTCACTGCCATCGTGAAGGGGGCGATGCGACCGTGGATTCCCCACTTGTGGTAGTAGGCAAGCAGATCGGCAATCCTTCCGCCGGCCTGCCCCAACCCAATTACTCCAACTCTCATCTAACCTCCTCTTCGGGATAGACTTCGGGCCAGTATAAACACAGGTCCAACCCCGTGGGTTTGATTATACTCCAAAAACGGCTCTAACACAAGTACTAAAACAAGAAAAAACCGGAAATAAATTGTTTTTCGCAACGGTACCAATATCCCACTAAATACATGGCATCGCCTGATATCGTTTCAAACGGTGGATGTCACCCTCCGGCTTGTCCCTGGGTGGGGCACTGTGCTATAATTCCTGCCGAACTGAGGTGTCCTGTTGCGGGTAGTACTCCTGCGCCATACGCCAGAGCCGGAAGTGACCATTGCCGCCGCCGCTCGCATCTCCACCTCTCCTCTCCCCACCCGCCGCTTGATGGAGAAGGAGAGCCAGGAAGAGGCGGCCAAGCTCATTGACCGACTCATCAATGCCGGGCACATGTCCCCATTGGAGCATTCCAGCTTCACCTTGTCGCTGGAGGGCATCTCCAGAGTCACCAGCCACCAGTTGGTGCGGCACCGCCTGGCCAGCTTTACGCAACGCAGCCAGCGCTATGTCCTCATGAGCGAGCCGAAATTCGTACTCCCCCCAACTTTGGCGGCCACTCCGGGGCTGCGGGCCCGGTTTGAGAAGGGCGTGCGTGCCGCTTTTGACCTTTACATCGAGCTGGTGGAAGCCGGCGTGGCGGAGGAGGATGCCCGCTATTTACTGCCCTCGGCTATGGAGACCGAGGTGGTGATGACCATGAATGCCCGGGAGCTTATTACCGCCAGCGGCCTGCGCCTGTGTCCTCGGGCACAGTGGGAGATTATTTCCCTGTTTGAGGGAATTAAGGCGGAGGTCACCCGGGTGGCCCCCACCATCGGCAAACATCTAAGGCCCAAGTGCTACAAGCTGGGCTACTGCGATGAGTTCAAGAGTTGCGGCCTTTTCCCCACCTTCAAAGAGACCACTAGGGCACGGTGAAAGGAGTTACTGCATGACGGCAGAGATAATCTCGGGCACGCAGGTGGCGGCGGATATCCGAAAGGAGTTGGCCCAGGAGGTGAAGGAGCTGAAGGCCAAGGGAGTCACGCCCGGCCTTGCTGTGGTGCTGGTGGGCGAGGACCCCGCTTCAATATCTTATGTCACAGCCAAGGCCAAGGGCGCTGAGGAGGTGGGGGTGCATGAGGAGACCTTCCGCCTCCCCGCTGATTCTACCGAAGATGCGGTTCTGAAGAAGGTGGCAGAGCTCAACCAGGACCCCCGGTTCCACGGCATCCTGGTGCAGCTGCCGCTGCCCAAGCACATGGACGAGAAGAAATTGACCTATACCATAATGCCGGAGAAGGATGTGGACGCTTTTCATCCGGTCAATGTGGGCAAGCTGCTCATCGGCGAGCCTGACTTCCTGCCCTGTACGCCCCATGGCGTCATGCAGTTGCTTACGCGCAGTGGCAACGACCCATCCGGTAAGTACCTGGTCATCGTGGGCCGCAGCAACATCGTGGGCAAGCCGCTTATGGCCATGATGGTGCAGAAAGCCAAAGGGGCCAACGCCACGGTTACCGTGGTGCATACCGGCACGGCAGATATGGCCCACTATGTGAGGGAGGCGGATATCGTCATTGCGGCCGC
>JASLQE010000138.1 GCA_030744635.1 Dehalococcoidia bacterium
CTCAGCACATGGCCCTCAAAGCCCTCCCAGAAGAGGATGCGCTTCAAGTTGGGGTGATCCACAAAGCGCACCCCAAACATGTCATAGCATTCCCGCTCCTGGAGATCCGCCCCCTGCCACAAGTGGAACACGGAGGGCACCTCCGGCTCCTCCGGCCTCCAACACTGCACCTTTAGGGTGAGGCTGTGGTTGCGCTTCAGGGAACTGAGGTGGTAGACCACCTCCAGATAGTCCAAGTAATCGGCAGCGGTGAGGTTGTTGAGGTAGTCCATCTCCATGCCCGAGGCCTCTTTCAGATATTGGGCCACTTGGGCCACGGTGACAGGCCTTACCCAAATACACCCATGGTCTGCCAGGAGCACCGCACCAGGTACCTGTTTCTGAATGCGCGCGACCACTTCCTTTCCGGAGAGGGGCTGGGTCAAATCAGTTTAGTCCTCTTTTTAGCCGGCTGCCTTCAGTTTGAATTTTCTTATGCAGCAGGGTCAGACCATGCAGCAGGGACTCGGGGCGCGGGGGGCAGCCGGGAACATACACATCCACCGGGACGATATGGTTCACTCCAGGCACTACCGATACATACTCGGCAAAAGGCCCGCCAGAGATGGCGCACTGGCCCATAGCCACCACCCATTTGGGCTCAGGCATCTGGTCATAGATGCGTTTGAGGGCGGGGGCCATCTTCCAGCACAGAGTGCCCGCCACCAGCATCAGGTCGGCCTGGCGCGGGGAGGCCCGGAAGACATCCATACCGAAACGGGATATATCAAAGCGGGAGGCGGCGGTTGCAATCATCTCCATGGCGCAGCAGGCCAGGCCAAAGGTCACCGGCCAAGTTGAGTAGCGCCTGGACCACCCCAGCATGGCATCCAGAGAGGTAATTAGTACACCCCGCTTCACCTCATCGTCTATCCAAGCGTCGGGGTCGTGCAGGGCCTCCGCAGACCCCGCCCTTAGCTGCTCAATGGACAGCACCTCACCCCGGTCCATTTCCTCCCAGGGAAATTGAGGCATCATCTCCATTCGAGCGCCCCTTTCTTCCAGGCGTATAGGAACCCAGTCAAGAGTACAGCTATAAACACCGCCATGGCCGTAAAGGCAGCCCAGCCCCCGCCCCGCAGGGACACCGCCCACGGATAGAGGAAGACCACCAGCACATCAAACACTAGGAATAGCAGGGCGAATATGTAGTAGCGGAAATTGAATTGCACCCAAGAGGGGCCGATGGTCTCCATGCCGCACTCGTATGTGGTGTACTTGACTGAGTTAGGCTTGCGGACCACCAAACCCAGAAGCTTCAGGGCTTTGGGGAGGATTATGGTAATAAGCCCGAATATCAAAGCTACCAACAAAAATAGGGCTATAGAACCATAACCTGCCCAGTAGTCCAATAGAGCGTGGCCCCCTTCAGGTCAAGCAGATAAAAACCAAGTAGGAATTATAACACCCCCCCTGCGGCCTTGGCAAGAGAAGCCTTGCACAAACTCAGCGGGCTGTCTGCCGAAGCAGGACCGGTAGAGCGGCGGTGGCGATGCCCATGAGGGAGGCGGCTACCAGAAAAGGGGCCGCCGGGCTGACCGCCTGCCACAGGACGCCCGCCATCAACCCGCCGGGCAGGGCGGCGAAGCCCACCACCCCATGGTACAGCCCGTAGGCGGTGCCCCGCCTTCGGGTTCCCACCATATCCGCCACCAGCGCCCGGCCCACTCCCTCGGTGCTGCCAAAGCTCGCCCCGTAGAGGACTATGAGGACCGCCACCTGCCAGGGCTCACCGGCGGCGGCCAGGCCCAGGTATATCAGTCCGAAGCTGGCCCACCCCAGGGTAAGCAACGCCCTCCTCCCCACCCGGTCCGATAGCCTCCCGGCCACTACGGAGACACCGGAGAATACCAGATGGAACAGTATGAAAAGCAGCAGGATGTTTAAGGTGGACAGTCCCAAATCATGCGCTCGCAGCACCAGGAAAGCATCCGCCAGCCGGCCCAAGGAGAACACTATCATAATACCCAGGAAAAGCTTGAAGCGCGGGCTGATGGTATCTGTCTCGGCCGGTCGCGAATCCGAGGCGCGGGGGACCGATTCAGAGACAAACAGAAGTAGAATTACCACCGCCAGGGCCGCCGGGACTATGCTCATAAGCACCAGGCTGCGGAAGGTCTCACCGGACAGGGTTACCGCCCCCTGCTGGGCGAGGTACACCACCAGGGCCGCCAGCCCCAGCCCCACCACGGCACCCAAGCCGTCCATGCTCCGGTGAAGGCCAAAGCTCCGGCCCCACTCTCCCGGCGCTGCGGAATCGGCCAGCAGTGCATCCCGGGGCGAGGTACGGATGGCCTTGCCCATGCGGTCCGTGAAACGCACTCCGAATATCGCCCCCCAACTACCGGCCAGGTACAGAAGGGCTTGGCCACGGTGGACAGGCTGTAACCCACGGCGGCAAGGCCCTTGCGGCGTCCCATGCGGTCGCTGAGCCAGCCGGAGACCAGGCGGAAGCTGGTGGCGGTGGCATCCCCCACCCCCTCTATTAGGCCGATGATGGCCACCGGCGTCCCCAGCACGCTGAATAGGAACAGGGGGAGCAGGGTGGAAATCATATCGGAGCTGATATCGGTAAATAGACTCACTAGCCCCAGGAAGAAGACATTGCCACTGACGCCCAGGATGCGCTGCTGTCTACCTTTCACGGTACAGGCCGTGTTCCCGGATGTACCCGTCCACACCAGCGGGCAGAAGGTAGCGTACCGGCAGGCCCCGCGCCACCCGTTGACGTATTTCGGAGGCACTGATGCCGATGTTCGGTCCGGAAAGGAGGCGCAGTCGCTCCCGCAGGCCGGGCAAGGCGTCCTCCAGTGCAGCCACATCCGGTTCCGGACCGCCCGGCCGGGGCACGGCGGCTATGTAACAAAGGCTTACCAGCTCCTTGGGGCGGTGCCACCGCAGCAGGCCCGCCACGGCGTCCTTCCCCAGGATGAGGTACAGCTCCCGGGGATCGGTGCGTCGCAGCTCCAGGAGCGTGTCCACCGTATAGGAGAGGCCGGGCCGCTCCAACTCCAGAGTGCTCAGGCGGAAGCCCTTGTCCCCGGCCAGGGCCAAGCGCAGCATCTGCAGGCGGTGGTGGGCCAGGGTCACCTCATGGTCTTTCAGCGGCGGTTTCCCGGCGGGGATGAAGTACACCATCTCCAGCCCCAGCTCCAGGGCCACTTCCTGGGCGATAATAAGGTGGCCCTTGTGAACCGGGTCAAAAGTGCCCCCCAGCACCCCCACCGCCATATCAGCCCCGCCTCTCTAACGGCCGCGGGCGGATAACCGGGAGGGAGGGGGGCCGTCGCTCCGCCCGGGTCAGGGCCAGCCGATCCGCCAGCTCCCGCAGCAGCGGCCCCACACCATCCCCCGTGGCCGCTGAGACCAGCAACAGGGGAGACAACCCCTTAAGCTCCCTCCTGATATCCTCCAACCGGGACTGCACCTGGGGCAAATCAACCTTGTTCACCGCCACCACTTGGGGCTTGGCCGCAAGGGCCGGGTTATACTGCTCCAACTCCCGGTTAACGGAGTTCAGTTCCTCCCGCAAACCATCGGAGGTGCCGTCCAGCATGTGAAGCAGCACCCGCGCCCGTTCCGTGTGGCGCAGGAACAGGTCGCCCAGTCCCCGACCCAGGTGGGCACCCTCTATAAGGCCCGGGATTTCGCCGATTACAAAGGGGCGAAAGTCCACCTCGCCTATCCCCAGCTCAGGTTCCGTGGTGGTGAAGGGGTAGGGGGCAACGCGGGGCCGCGCATGGGAGAGCCGCCCCAGAAGGGTTGACTTCCCGGCATTGGGCCGGCCCACTATTCCGATATCCAGCACCAGCCGGAGCTCCAGCACCAGCCGGAGTTCCTCCCCTGCAGCACCCCGAGTGGCCCGCCTTGGGGCCTGGTCCACAGGGGTAGCGAAGTGCATGTTACCCAGGCCCCCTTTGCCGCCTCGGGCTACTCTTACGCTTTCACCCTCACCCACCAGGTCCGCCAGCAAGCGTCTCTCACCGGCCTCGCCGGCATACACCAGGGTGCCCGCCGGCACCGCCACCACCAGATCCTCCCCCCCCTTTCCCGTCCGCTGCCGACCGCTCCCCCGAACCCCACCCGCGGCCCGCAGCTTTTTTCTATAGCGCAAGGGGGACAGGCTGAAAAGCCTTGTATCTACCGCCAGATATACAGAGCCACCGACACCGCCATCGCCACCATCCGGCCCCCCGAACGGGATAAATTTCTCCCGCCTGAAGCTGACTACCCCATCACCCCCATCACCCGCTCTAACCAAAAGCTCTATTTCATCAACCATTCCCCGTTGCCTTACAGGACACTATTGCCCCTGGGGTTTTTACTAGTTTTATCTTCATGTTCTCCTAATGATAGTTGAGTCTGATAGTGTAAACAATAGTAAGGGCGTTCTAAAGTGTGGGGGTAGCTACCGGCGAAGTGTGGTGAGGATGGCGGCAAGCGGTCGGGAGAGACCGTTAGACTGGGGTAGAGAGCGTACGGTCTGGCGGTAGGCATATATGACCGAGGACTTGGTGAGGCCTCCCACCAGTGAGCCAATTTGACTCAGGGATAGCTCTACCTCCTCTCGGAGCAGGTAGATGGCCGCCTGGCGGGCTTGGCTGAGTTGGGGATGCCGCTTGCGGCTGAGAAAAGCATCCGGGGGTAGCCGGAAGTGGCTGAGGACGGTGGCCACGATGGCCTGGGGGATCAGGGGTGACTGGACCTCAGTCTGTTCAGCCAGGGCTTGGCGTGCCATCTCCGGGGTGGGGGGCCGGTTATGGGCACGGGCAAAGGCCATTACCTGGGCAAGGCGGCCCAGCAACTGCCGGATATCCTTCACCGGGGTCTGGGAGACGAACTCCAACACCCCGGGGTCTGCATCAACCCCCGCGCCACCCCGGGCCTGCAGAATGGCCAGGCGCCCCGCCTGATCCGGCGGCGTAACATGGGCCACCAGGCCTCCGGAAAGGCGGGAGCATAGCGCGTCAGGGAGTCCCTCTATTGCCCCAGGGTGCCGGTCAGCAGCCATCATCACCTGGCCGCCGCTGTTGTACATCTCGTTAAAGGTGTGGAAGAAACCCTCCTGGGTGTGCCCCTTGCCTGTGAGGAACTGAATGTCGTCCACCACCAGGAGATTGAGATTCAGGAAGCGTCTGCGGAAACTTTCCATGGCGTGAAGGCGGATGGCGGAGATGAACTGTGTGGTAAACTGCTCAGCGGTGATGTAGAGAGCTGATAGGCGGCTCTCTACAGTCCGGCGGACCGTCGCCTGGAGGAGATGTGTCTTGCCCAGGCCGGTGCCGCCCCATACCATGAGGGGGTTATTAACCTGTCCCGGCAGGTTCACTGCCTCGGTGGCGGCCCAGTGGGCCATCAGGTTGAATTGACCCACCGCGAAGGAATTGAAGGAGAATGCGGGGTTCAGCCCGGGACATGGGGGAGGGGGCTGGGGGTGCTCCGTAGGGTAAAGGGAGAAGCGCACTTCCAAGGGGCGGCCTGCCAGCCCGGCAAGAGTGTTGTGGATATGTGACCTCAGCCGTTGCTCCAACCACTCCTGGGTGAAGGCATTGGGCACCCTCACCACCAGGGTGTCCCTGTCTAAAGTCTCCCCGGTGGTGGCCTGTAGCCAGGTGCGGTAGTTAGTCCGGCTTACCTGGAGCTCAAGCTCCCCCAAGGCCGCCTGCCAGAGGTCTTGGGCTGACCTCAAGCTATCACTTGCCATGTTTTGGGCACACAAATCCCCCGCTGTTGAAATACGACACCCTGAGTTAACCCTTTGCGAGGTGGGGTTTTCCTGTCCCCTTGCCGGCAGCCCCATCCCTGGGGCTTGAATAATACTAACACCCAGTCTGCGGAGCGACGCAAGCCCACCCGTGGCCTCCCAGCCGCCTCCCGCTGTTTCCCTGTTCTCACCCCCAGCCCCTCGGAACCTCCCATTTTCTCCATTTTTTGCGTGCTGATGAACCGGTTGTTAAAATCGTGGTGGATGAGAGTCGTTTTTATGGGAACCCCCCCCTTTGCGGTGCCCGCCCTAGAGGTCCTGGCCGCCAGGCACCAGGTGGTGGCGGTGTATACCCGTCCGGATAGACCGGCGGGGCGGGGACGGGAGGCCACCCCCTCGGCGGTGAAGCGGGCCGCCCTGGCCCTGGGCCTCATCGTTGTTCAGCCCGAAAGCCTGAGGGACCCCCAAGAGCAGGACCGGCTCCAAGTGATGGCGCCCCAAGTGATAGCCGTAGCGGGCTACGGGTTGCTGCTGCCGCCGGCGGTGCTGGGGATGCCGCCTCATCGCTGCCTCAACCTTCACCCCTCCCTCCTCCCCCGGCACCGAGGTCCCACCCCCATCCCCTTCGCCATACTCTCCGGTGATCAGGTGACCGGCGTATCCCTCATGCTGATGGACGAGGGCATGGATACCGGCCCGGTGCTGCTTCAGCAGACCCATCCCATCTTCCCCCAGGACAGTGCGGGCACCCTTGGGGAGGCCCTGGCGGGCCTGGCCGCCCGGCTGATGGTGAAAGGGCTGCCCCGCTGGGTCGCCGGGGAGCTCAGACCCCGGCCACAGGAGGGAGCTCCCACCTATTCCAGGATTCTCCGGAAGGATGATGGCCGGCTGAACTGGCGGTTGCCAGCTGCGGAGCTGTGGCTGCGTGTGAGGGCTATGCAGCCCTGGCCGGGGACCTTTACCGTCCTCCAGGGAAAACTGCTAAAGGTCCTGGAGGCGGAGCTGGCCACCGGGCAGGCCTCGCCGGGGGTGGTGGTGGGGGAGAGTGCCGGAGTGGCGGTGGGCACTGGGGATGGCCTGTTGCGGCTCGGCAGGGTGCAGATAGAGGGCAAGAAGCCCCTGGATATCAGGGATTTCCTACGGGGCCGACCGGACTTCGTGGGTGCAACCCTGGGGTGACCCTGTATATCTGAGAAGGAGCAAGACTGTGGGCCAGTGGCCGAAGGTAAACTACAAGGAAGAGGGCCTTCGTGAGGGCATGCAGATAGAGGATGCCGCCATCCCCGTGGAGGACAAAATCCGGTTGCTGGAGGCCCTGTCCGATACGGGGCTGAAGCATATAGCGGTGGGTGCCTTCGTGAGTCCCCGGTGGACGCCCCAGATGGCCCGCGTTGACGAGATAGTAGCCAGGTTCAAGCCGCGCCCCGGTGTCATCTATTCTGCCCTGGCCCTCAACCCACGGGGCGTGGAGCGTGCCCGGCAGTACTGCCCGCCCCTTACCATAGAGGAGGACCCCTGGCCCAGGCTCAGGTGTCACATGTGCGATGTGTTCTCGCGGCGCAACATCAACCGCTCCCAGATGCAGCAGGTGGCGGGGTGGCCTCGGATTGTAGCGGGTGCCGTGGAGCGGGGTGCGAAGGAGGCGGGCATCGGTGTCGCCTCAGCCTGGGGCTCCAACTTCCTCGGCGATTTCCCGGTGGACGCCCTTATGGCCCTTTTGGAGATAGAGCATCGTATGTGGGAAGGGGCGGGGGTCCCGGTGGTGAGCGTCGCTCTGCAGGATCCCATGAGCTGGTGTATGCCGCACAAGGTGGAGGAGAGCGTCTACCGCGTGAAGGAGCGTTGGCCGGAGGTAAGGCATTTCAATCTGCATCTGCACAACGGCCGCAACATGGCGCTGGCCTCGGTATACGCCGCCATGCGGATGCTGGGGCCGGAGGATACCCTGGACCTGGAAGGTACCATCGGCGGCTTCGGCGGCTGCCCCTACTGCGGGAACGGCCGGGCCACCGGCATGGTGCCCACGGAGGACACCATCCACATGATGGAGGATATGGGAATAGACACGGGTGTGGACATGGACCGTCTGGTTGAGTGCGCGTGGATGGCCGAGGAGATTGTGGGCCGGCCCCTTTACGGCCATGTGTCCAGGGCAGGCCCCCGTCCCCGGGGCGGGACGCTCTACGACCTCAACATGCCCTTTGTGGAAACCCTGGAGCAGGCAAAACACTTCCAGAAAGGCCCCTCGGCCTACGAGTGCGGCCTGTCCCCGTATGCGGAGCCGGTCACCAGCCCCTACTGGGACCGGGTGGACCGGGGCCTCCCCCCCTTTGACCCCCCCGGCGGCGATTTCCCCTGGAAGCAGGGCTGGTTCCCAGAGTAAGACCGCGGCCGCACAACGCCCTTTTGATTTGACTCAGCGGGAGCAGGGCACTAAGATATCCCTAATCTATCGTGGGGGTGAGGAATGGCCGAGGAGAAAATTATCGGCACCACCTGCGCCAGCCACTGTGGCGGCACCTGTGTCCTTCAGGTCCATGTGAAGGACGGCGTTATCACCC
Organism: Dehalococcoidia bacterium; assembly: GCA_030744635.1. Classification (GTDB taxonomy): domain Bacteria; phylum Chloroflexota; class Dehalococcoidia; order JACVQG01; family JAHKAY01; genus JASLQE01. The sequence continues at coordinate 8,305 of JASLQE010000138.1, forward strand.
GTATTGATACGGACAGCGGCCCGGAGCCGCAGCTAAGGGCATGTCTTAGAGGCCGGGCCTACCGGCAGCGGGTCTACGCGCCGGATAGGCTGCTATACCCCTTGAAGCGGGTGGGGGAGCGGGGCGAGGGCAAGTTCGAGAGGATATCCTGGGACGAGGCCCTGGAGACCGTGGCCGGGGAGGTCACCCGGGTCAGGGACACCTACGGCCCGGCCAGCATGATGGTCATAAACATGGGGGGTGACCTGTCCTATGTACACAACGGACGGGCCATCCAGCGGGTTATGGGGCTGGCGGGCGGCTTTACCATGCCATGGGGCAGAACCTCATTCGGCGGGGGCATGTATGCCTCCCGAGCCACCTACGGCAGTTTCGCCACCGCCAACAACCGGGATGACTTGCTGAACTCCAAGTTCATCATCCTCTGGGGGTGGGACCCCGCCACCACCATCTGCGGCACCAACACCGCCTGGTACCTGGTGCAGGCCAAGGAGAAAGGGGCCAGGGTGGTATCCATAGACCCCAAGTTCACCGATACCGCCGCCGCCTGCGCCCACCAGTGGATTCCCATCCTCCCAGGCACGGATGCCGCCATGGCCCTGGCCATGGCCTATGTGATAATCACTGAAAACCTCCAGGACCAGAAGTTTCTGGACACCTACGCTTCCGGGTTCGACCAGTTCAAAGATAGTGTGCTGGGGACCTCTGACGGCACCCCCAAGACACCACAGTG
>JASLQE010000139.1 GCA_030744635.1 Dehalococcoidia bacterium
TCTTCACCGAAAAACCCGCCGAGGTCAACCAGGCCCTCAAAGAGTTCGTGGAGGGGCTGTAAATAGCGTCCGATCCTATCCGTATTTCACCAGTTCCCCGTATTTGAGGGCACAGTCCGGGTGTTTGGACTGCAGGCCGCAAGCGTGGCAGGGGCCGTAGCGGCAGTCGGGGGTTTCCCTGCCGGAGCGCGTCCGCTCATACTCCCGGCGCAGAAAGGCCACCCCCGGTCCCACATCCACAAACCCCCATGGCAGCAGTTCGTCCAGGCCCCGCTCCCGGGTGTAGAACGCCAGGTCCAGGCCCTCTGCCTCAAAGGCCTGCCGCCACTTCTCCCAGTCAAACCGGTCCCTCCAGGCATCAAAGGTGCATCCCAGCCGCCACGCACGCTGGATAACCTGCCCCAGCCGCCGGTCTCCCCGGGAGAGGATGCCCTCCAGCAGGCTCATACGGGGCGTCTGCCATGATAGCTGGGCACCCAGCCGCCTGACCCCAGAGCGCACCAGGCTGAACTTCCCCTCCGCCGATTCCACCCGCTCCTGTGCGGCCCACTGGAAGGGGGTATGGGGTTTCGGCACATAGGGGCCTATGCTGGCCTTGAGGCGCAGGCGGCGTCCGTTGCGCCCCAGTTTCATACCGGCGGCCACCAGGTCTGCTATGGCGGCTACATCCTCCACGGTCTCGGTGGGCAGGCCCACCATGAAGTAGAGCTTGGCCGAGCTCCAGCCCCGCTCCAACGCAGTATCCAGCACTCCGAGCACCCTGTCCTGGGCGATGGGTTTGTTGATAGCCCGGCGCAACCGCTCCGTTCCCGCTTCAGGTGCGAAGGTGAGGCCCTTCTTCCTCTCCCGCGGCATAGCCTCCAGCAGACTCACCGAGGACTCATCCATGCGCAGGCTGGGCAGGGATATGAGCATCTCCGGGTGGCGACGGCCCAGCTCGCGGACCACCCCCTCCACGCCGGGATAGTCGCTGGTGGTAAGGGATACCAGGGCCACCTCGTTGTAGCCGCAACAGGACATCACCTCTTCGACACCATCTATCACCTCCTCGGTGGACCTCTCCCTTACCGGGCGGTAGATGACCCCCGCCTGGCAGAACCGGCACCCCCGGCTGCAGCCCCGCTGCACCTCCACCATACCCCTATCGTGCACCGCCTCCACATACGGAACGATGAGGCGCGTGGTGGCAGGCGGCAGCTTCGCCACTATCTGCCTCTCCACCACTTTGGGGGCAGCGGGATGGGTGGGGGTAAATGATTTCAGGGTGCCATCGGCATGATACTCGGTCTGATAGAAGCGGGGCACATAGACCCCGGATATCCGGGCCGCCTCAGCCAGCGCCTCTTCCCTGGAAGCGCCCTTCATCTCCAGCAGCAACCGGGCCAGCCCCGGCAGCGCCTCCTCAGCCTCTCCCATAAAGAACAGGTCGACAAAATCGGCCACCGGCTCCGGGTTGAGGCT
>JASLQE010000140.1 GCA_030744635.1 Dehalococcoidia bacterium
GATATCCTGCTCTATAATGACCGTGTGATAGATAGCCCGGACCTGGTCATACCGCATCCCAGGATGTCCGAGCGGGCCTTTGTGCTGGTGCCCCTGGCCGAGATTGCCCCTCACCTGAGGCACCCCGGCACCGGGCTTACAGTTATTGAGATACTGTCCCGCCTACGAAGGTCGGGCGAAAACGGAGTTGAACCATGGCCGACGCACTGATTATCGGGAACGGACTTACGCTGCGAGGCCACCACCTGCTGTGTCTGCCGGGGTACGAGGGCTTCGGCTATACGGATGAGCATGTAGCCCGGATGTGGCTGGTAAGAGAGCATTTGTGGGCACACAATGAGACGGTGGTGGCGGTGCAGGACTCCCCGGATGTGGTTTGCCAGATATGCCCACACCTGAGTAACGGTGGCTGCGCCATCGAGCCGGGGGATGAGGTGTGGGTAAGCCGCAGGGACCGGCGGGCACTGTCCCTGCTGGGGCTCAAGGCCGGCCAGCAGCTCACCTGGGGGGAGGTGCTGGACCGTATCCGGGGGCGGGTGGATGAGCAGAAACTGGCCCGCGCCTGCGGCCAGTGCCGGTGGTTCCCCAAGGGACACTGCCTGAGGGGTCTACAGGAGGTAAAATCGCAGAATGTTTGAGATTACAGTAACGGGACACTTTGACTCCGCCCACTATCTGAATGGGTACAAAGGGAAGTGTGAGGAGGTCCACGGACACCGCTTTGAGGTATTGGTAGGGGTGAGGGGGGAGGGTCTCGACGAGGTCGGCATCCTCTACGATTTTACGGAGCTCAAAGCCCACCTAAAGGAGATAACGGGCTATCTGGACCACAAGCCCCTCAACGACCTGCCCCCCTTCAGGGACCGTAACCCCTCCTCGGAGAACCTGGCAGTGTATATATACCGGGAGTTGGAGGCCAGGCTCAAAGCCCCAGGCGTGGCACTCAGCTTCGTAGAGGTCCACGAAAGCCCGAACAACCGGGTGCGGTTTACGCCCTGAGGCGGAACAGGTCTTGGGCAAGGTTGACAGCCAATCCGCATTATTTATGAAACCGGACGCCAGATGGAAAAGTCAGCCCACCTTACTGCCGGTGATAGAAGGCTCCAGTGCAAGTTTCTGCCGTAACAATGCCAGAGGCCCATCCGGCGCCACTAGCTCCGGCAAGAACCCGAGCACTTCCGTGGCCAGCCTCGCGTCAATTTCGGCGCGCACAGCATCCTGGGCGATTTCGTTGACCGGGCGCAACTACCCGGTTGGCCCTTACCAAAGGCTGGCCTGGCAATACAAAAACAGGTGCGCAGCCATCAGGCAGCCTCCACCGCCTGGCGGATGGCCCGGATGTTGTCCTCCGGCGTCTCCGGCGTAAAGGTACAGCCGGGGCCCAGCATCCAGCCGCCCCTCCCCATGGCCACCCTCATCCCCTGCACCTCATCCGCCAGCGTCCGGGGCTCAGCCTTTACCAGGGTCTCCCGGTGTGAAAGCCCCCCCAACACCATCCTCCCCCCCAAAATAGACTTGCCCTCCATCAGGGAAGGGTTGCCCTGGCCCCGGGCGTCCCAGTTAAAAGCATGGGCAGGGTAGTCCTGCAACAGTGACAGCATATTCCGGTCACGGCAAACATGCAGAATGTTGAAGTCGGCCCCGGAAACGGCCTCCAGCAGCTTTAAATCGGAGGGGCGGGCAAGCCGAAGGTACTCCTCCTCGGTCAGGCGCAGGGTAGTGGCCCAGGCCGTGGTGGCGTAGAACAGGCCGCTGGCACCCCGCTCCAAACAGGCCCGGGCGAAGAGGGAGAAGGTATCGGTTATAGCTTCCACGGCACATTGTACCTTTTCAGGGTGCTCTCTCAGGTGTTGTAGAAAGACCTCCTCCGAGGAGGCCAGCCGTGAAGC
>JASLQE010000141.1 GCA_030744635.1 Dehalococcoidia bacterium
CTTATGCGTCAGGGGCCAGCGGCTGCGGTGCCGGTGGGGGTGTGGGACGGTGCAGTATGGTGAACAGAGAGGCTGCCGTAAGCAAGATAACGGCGAAAGTTATGAGTGCTATGTTATAGCTGTCCGTGCGGTCAAATATCCACCCGGCGTAAATGGGAGAACCAAAGGTGGCCGTACCGTAGACTACTCCCATAATGCCCCGTAGCGTGGCGTAGCTGCGACGCCCAAACATGTCGCCTATAAGCGCCCAGTTGAGGGGTGTGGTGCCCATGGTGAAGGCCAGCCCGATGGGGAACAGGTACAGGGCTACGATGGACTGGCTAACAATCAGCACAAGTAAGCTGACTACAGTAGCCAGGATACCCAGGGCACACAACCAGGGTTTGTTCCAACGGTCTCCCATCCAGCCAAAGGACAGTGTGAAGATGATGGTGCCGAAGGCAAAAAGGCTGACCAGGTAGGCGGCCTTCGCCTCATCCATGCCCTTCCAGGTCAGAATGGGTATGAGGTGGGCGGCTAGGGCAACGGTGACCAGCAGCCTGAGTGTGATGCTCATGGTCAGCAGCCAGTACGTGAAAGTGCGCAGTGCCTGCTTCAGGGTGAAGTGAACATCGGCGGCTGCCTGGACTGCGAAGCTGGACTGTTGGGTGGAGGGTGGTGGCAGGGGGCGTCCATCCGGATGCAGCCCACGCGATTCCGGGGTGCGCTGTATGAGCGTGGCTGCCGGGACGGCGATGGCCAGAATAAGCACTCCTGAGACAAAAGCGCCGGTGCGCCAGCCGTAGTTGAGTATCAGGCGTGACAACAACGGTGCCATAATCATACCGCCCACGCTTCCTGAGGCTGCGATTATGGCAAAAGCTGTGGCCCGGCGCCGGATAAACCAGCTGTTAACCGCTGTAGATACCGGGTGAAAAGACCCGGCGTTGTAGCCAAAAGAGACGATAAAAACATATACCAGGAAGAAGGTGACAAAGCTATGTGTCTGGGCAAGCAGGATAAGGCCCAGGCTCGCCATACTGAGGCCGCCGATAATCACCACCCTGGGGCCAAACTTGTCGATGAGGCGTCCCACTATGGGGCCTTCGGCCCCTCCCTCGAGGCGGGTTGCGCCATAAAGGAGGGAGATGGCGGCGGTGCTTACCGCCAGGTCCCGTTTCAGGGGTAAGAAAAACACCGTGAAGCTGTGGTACATAATACCGATGCTCACGGCGCAGATAATGGAGCCCAGAACAACAATCCACCAGCCGTAAAAGATACGGCCCCCCGTTCTCTCCCAGAGGGTTTTTACCTCAGCGCCTCCTTTGGCATCGGTGCCGGTTCGGTAGGTTCGTCCAAAGAAATATAGGGTACCACCTATCGCACCAAGCTGTCAAAGCTGGAGGGCCTGGTATTGTTTAGCAAGCCTTTTTTCTTCCCATCCACCCGCCCAGTTTGATATCTGTGGGGGACACCCCTCCGATTGGGTTCTACCCGTCGGAGTCTGATGAGCAAAGCATCATCGGGCCACACCCCCGTCCGAACAAACAAGGCATGACGCAGGGCGGGCAGTGTGGCGGCGCGAAGCTGCAGCTTCTTATTGCAAATGTTGAATGACTGAGGCCGAGGCGTGCCGCACTTTCCCCGCTGTCGGGACTGGGGTATAATGATAGCCAATTTATTGCCAACTGCTATGCGTAGCCAAGGAGGGAGTATGGCCAGCCAGCCTTTTGAAGAGCTATTTCAACCAGGGACTATTGGGGGGATGACCCTGCCCAACCGCATCGTGATGGCGCCTATGGGCACCAATTTGGCCGATGCTGATGGCTCCATCACCCAGCGCTCCCTGGACTACTACGAGGCCCGGGCCAGGGGAGGGTCCGGGCTGGTGATTGTGGAGGTCTCCGGTGTGGAGCTGGCAGGGGGCCGTACCATACGCCGCCAGATTGGCATAGACGACGACAAGTTCCTTGAAGGGCTGTCCAAGCTGGTAGGTGTAATACACCGGCATGGGGCCAAGGCGGCCATACAGATTCATCATGCGGGCCGCCTGGGACATGCGGATGAACCCATCGCCCCTTCTTCGGTGCAGCTGCCGCCAACCCGGCGGGTACCCCGGGAGATGACCGGAGGAGAAATCGACGAGATGATAGCCCGCTACGGCTCCGGCGCGCGCAGGGCACTGCAGGCCGGTTTTGACGGTGTGGAAATACACGGCACTCACGGCTATCTCATAGCCCAGTTTTTGTCCTCCGCCACCAACCGGCGGCAGGATGGGTGGGGTGGAGACCTGCGGGCACGGGCGCGCTTCCTGATGGAAATCATCGGTGTTGTGCGGGCCGAGGTGGGTAGCCGCTATCCGGTGTGGTGCCGACTCACTGCCAAGGAGTACGGCCTTGAGGGCGGCATCATTCCAGAGGAGGCCGAGCAGGTGGCCCAGTGGGCCGAGGAGGCGGGGTGCGATGCCATATCCGTATCCTGTTACGGAGTGGGGGGATGGGCGGCGGCAAACATGCCCCATACCCCTGGCACGCTCATCCCCTTCGCCGAGGGTGTGAAAAAGGCGGTCACGGTGCCGGTGATGGCTGTGGGCCGTCTCGGCCCCGGTCTGGGGTGCCGCATCATCCGTGAGGGCAAAGCTGATTTGATCGCCATCGGACGGGCACTGCTGGCGGATGCCGACTGGCCGAACAAGGTGGCCTCCGGCAAGCTCCAGGAAATCCGTCCCTGTATAGGCTGTCACCGGTGCCTGGAGCTGGCCCCCGAAGGCATCAAGTGCACCCCTAACCCCGCTATGGGGATAGAGCAGGAGATGGCCATAACCCCGGCGTCACAGAGCAAGAGGGTGCTGGTGGTAGGCGGCGGCCCCGCCGGTCTGGAGGCGGCCCGGGTGGCTGTCCTGCGGGGGCACAAGGTAACCCTGTGGGAGCAGTCCGACCGTCTGGGCGGACAGCTGCTGGTAGCCGACAAGGCCCCCCGCAAGAACCACATGCGGGCCTTGCGCAATTACCTGGTACGCCAGATGGATACCCAGGGGGTGCAGGTGGTCTTGGGCAAGAAGGCTACCGCTGCGGCGGTGGCTGAAGAGAACCCCGAGGCGGTGGTGGTAGCCACCGGCTCTACCTCGCAGGTGCCTCAGCTTACCGGCCTGGACCGGCTTCCCGTGGTACAGGCGGTGGATGTCCTGGCCGGTAAGGCCCAGGTAGGCCAGCGGGTGGTGGTGATAGGGGCCGAAAGGGTGGGTTGCGAAGTAGCCAACTATCTGGCCCATAAAGGCAAAGAGGTGACCATGACCCGCCGTGGGGAGCGCATTGCCACTCACCTCAATCCCATCGCCAGCCGCGAGATACGGGACAGGCTCAAGGATGGAGGCGTCCAGGTGCTTACGGCGGTGAAGTACGAGGAGGTTACTGGGGAGGGACTGGTCGTCACAGACCCTACCGGTCAGCGACATACCCTGGAGGCCGATACCCTGGTGCTGGCTGTAGGCTCCCGGCCCAACTCGGGGCTGGCCTCGGAGCTACATAGCAGATATGATTCAAAGGCTGCGGGCGACTGCCTCAGCCCCCGCAACCTGTGGGAGTCCCTGACCGAGGGCTACCGCGCTGGGCTGGAGGTGTAGACGAAAGGCTGGGGTTATCAGGCTTGTCTCGGAGAGCAGGTTGGGTGTCTGCAATTGCCTTTGTATCCATGTTGCTTTTGTCCTGCGGACAGGAAGCCATTCCCTCACCACTACCCCCGGTCACACTGTTAGGGCAGACAATCCCTGAGGAACTGGTCCGTCAGGGTGCGCAGATATACACGGACCAATGCCTCTCATGCCACGGCGATGAGGAAGGTCGGGGTGGACAGCGGGGGGGTATCGCACCACAACGGGGACGGCCATACCTGGCACAATCCGGACCACCAACTGACGGCATGGACGGTTAACGGGCGTATAGGCGACATGCCTGCCTTTGGGGAGCGGCTCGAAAACCGGGAGGTGATAGCGGTGCTGGCTTTTATCAAGACCTGGTGGACCGAGGAGCAACGGCTTAGCCAGGCCGACCTCACGCTCCGTTACCAGGATGCCCTGGAAAAGGCCCGGTAAGTGGCCTGTGGCCCCTTGGCTTCAGGGCCAGAAGAGGAGCCGGGCCGCCCGGCGCAGGTCGGACTGGAAGTCCGGGTGGGCCACTGATATCACGGCTTCGGCCCGCTCCCGGCGGCTCTTACCCTCCAGATTAACCACCCCGTTCTCCGTCACCAGGTAGTCAATATAGGTGAGCGGTATCTGGGATATGGTTCCCGGCTCCAGTTGTGGCATAATGCGTGAGATGGTGCCCCCTCTGGCCGTGCTCAGAAGGCAGGTGATGGAGCGGCCCCCGGGTGAGTAGTGTGAGCCGATGGAGAACTCAACCTGGCCGCCGGGGCCGGCGATGGGGGTGGGACCGATGTGGTCTAGCACCGTCTGGCCCAGCAGGTCCATGGCGAGGGCCGTATTGATGGATACCATGTTGGGGTGGGCGGCAATACGGGGCACCCGGCACATGTATGAAATGTCGTAGAACCCTATGCCGCGGTTCCGGTTGATGAAGTCTACGGCAGGACGGGCAGCGGGGTCGCCCGGGTTCAGCCAAAGGCAGGAGGTGGCGACTTTGCTCCGGCCCTTGTGGCCCCCGCTCCCCGCGATTATCCCCTGGGCCATGAACTGGGTAATCTGTGGGAAAATAAGCTCGCTGTACACGCC
>JASLQE010000142.1 GCA_030744635.1 Dehalococcoidia bacterium
CCTGCCGGATTATGGAGAGCACGGCGAAAAGCGTCAACGGCGAGCAACAGACTACACGGTTCCGCAGGGCTTCATCCAGCAGCGACGGGTCGGTCTGGTGCACGTAGCCGTAGATATTGTCATTAGGAATAAAGAGAAGCACACAGTCCACAGTCCCACCCTCGGGGTCAATGTACTCACGGTCAGATATCTCTTTTATCCTGCTGCGCACATCCCGGAGGAAAGCATTCTCAAACGCCGTCCGCTCAACCTCGTTAGAAGCCTCCAATGCCTTGAGATAGTTGTCCAGTGGGAACTTGACGTCCATGTTCAGGATCAGTCCCTTCGGCAGCAAGAATGTGTAGTCAGGGCGAGAGCCAACTCCCTCCAGTGTGACCTGCCGCTTATAGTTCACTCCTTCTACGAAACCTGCGTATCGCAGTATGTCATCCGCCATGCGCTCGCCCCACTGGCCCCTGGTATGGGGACTGACCAAAGCTTCACGGAGGATGCTGGTGGCACTCGTAAGTCCTGCGGCTTGCTCACCCAGAGTCTTAATCTGATTCGCCAGTTCGGCGAACTTGGCTCCCCGCTCTGTCTCAACACGGTGGACCAAATCTGTAACTTTACCAAGCTCTTCTTTTACCACTTTGACCTGCTGGTCAACAAGCTGCTTTTTGGTGTCCAAGTCAGCAGCTCCCGCCTGTGCCGCCCTCTGAAGACGCTCTTCGGCCAACTTTAGCAGTTGCTCCGTTGCCTGGCTCAAATCAATTCCCGCACCCGACCGCCGAAGGGTCAGGACCAGTACCACAAGGGCCAGGAGTGCGGCTATTACTATCAGTAGGGATAGCTCCATCCCGTCGCCTCCCCGAGTGCTTACGCCTTACCTGGTTGCCCCGGAGCAGTGCCCCAAAAACAGGGCAATTGTAGCATAGGGGGTATGAAGATGCTATAATTCCAAGCTTGGAATGACGGTAATGACGGTTGGCGAGCTGGACGAGTTCGGGCTGATAGACCACATCAACGGGCTGGTATCTGCGGCCGGCCCCTCCGAGGGGGTTGTGCTGGGTATCGGGGATGATACCGCCTGCTGGCGGCCCCACCCCGGCCTTGAGGTAGCCACTACCGATAGCCTGGTGGAAGGGGTGCACTTCCTCGTTGACCTGGCCACCCCCGAGGAGTTGGGCTGGAAGGCCCTGGCGGTCAACCTGAGCGATGTGGCGGCCATGGGCGGGGTGCCCGGCTATGCCCTGATATCGCTGGCCCTGCCCCCCCAAACCCCTGTGGATTGGGTGACCGGTCTCTACCGGGGCCTGCTGGACATAGCCCGGACATTTAGGGTCGGTGTGGTGGGGGGGGATGTGCACTCCGCCTCTCAGATTGTGGTTACGGTGGCCCTGTGGGGCACCGTGAATGCTCCGGGACCCCTGGCCCGCTCCGCCGCACGGATTGGGGACAGAATAGGGATTACCGGCACCATGGGTGCCTCGGCGGGGGGGCTGCGGCTGCTGAAAGAGGGGAGGCCGGTGCCCGGCCCCCTGCGACAGGCCCACCTGCACCCCCGGCCCCAGATAGAGGCCGGACAGGGCCTGCTCCACTGTGGGGTAAAGGCAGCCATTGATATCAGCGATGGCCTGCTGGCCGACCTAGGGCACCTCTGCCGGGCCAGCGGGGTGGGTGCTTCGGTGGCGGCGGAACGGGTGCCCGTGGACCCGCACCTGCGGGAGGTCTTCGGCGACGATGCCCTGGCCCTGGCCCTTTCCGGTGGGGAGGACTACCAGCTCCTGTTCACCGCCCCAGGCGAAGTGATTGAAAAGGTGCAGGTGGAGGTTCCGTTCACCGATATCGGCGAAATCACCCAACGGAGGAAGGGGGTGGAGGTGATGGATGCCGCTGGGCGGTCCGTAGCCTTGCCGCAAAAGGGCTGGCAGCACTTTGACCCCCGTTGAGGTGATAAGCCGTAGCGCGGAGGAAACCCAGCGCCTGGGAAGGCTGCTGGGGGAGCAGGCATGGGTGGGCGAGGTCATCCTGCTGGTGGGGGAGTTGGGTGCCGGAAAGACCTGCCTGGTCCAGGGGATGGCCCAGGGGCTGGGTGTCAACGAGGTTGTTCTCAGCCCGTCCTTTGTTCTCCTGCGCCAGTACTCTGGCCGGCTACCAATGTACCATATGGACCTCTATCGCATGGAGCGGCTTAACGAGGTGGCGGACTTAGGGCTGGACGACTATATATACGGCGACGGCCTGAGCTTGGTGGAGTGGGCGGAGCGTGGAACAGGCCTGTTCCCTTCCCAGCACCTGCTTATCGAGCTGGAGTACCTATCTGAGACCGAGCGACGCCTGCGCTTCCATCCCAGCGGCGGAAACTATCGGGAGGCTGTAGAAAAGCTGCGGGTAGCTGTAGGAAAGGCGTAGTATGGAGCTTGCGATAGACACCTCCCTGAGTACCGTTGGACTGGCCCTGTGCAGGGAAGGGGAGGTGGTAGCTGAACTATCATGGCATTCACACCAGAACCAAAGTGTGGAGCTTTTGCCCAGCCT
>JASLQE010000143.1 GCA_030744635.1 Dehalococcoidia bacterium
AGCCTGCCGCCCAGCCGCCCGGTAGTAACAAGCTGCAGAGCGGCATGAATCTGACAGGCCGTGAGGCTCTTGCAATCAATGGCACCCCGGCCCCGCACATACCCACCGGTGATTTCGCCGCCGAAGGGGTCAAAGTCCCAGTCATCGGCTGCGGGCACCACATCGGAATGGCTTAGGAAGAGCAGGCTTCTGTCCCCATGACCCATGGTGGCGATAAAGCTGCCCCGGCCCGGTTCCGGCTCCACTATCTCCCCGGCCACGCCGAACTTGGAGAACAGGTCCTTCAGGTAGTGTGCCTGCACCGTCTCCCCCCCCGGGGGATTATCGGTGCGCAGCCGGATAAGGTCAGATAGGATGCTCTCCACCGGCGGGACTGTTGATGACATGTGATTTACCCCCTTTGACAGATACTACTGGATTGGTATTATAACCGTTACCTTGTGTACACGAAAGGGTGTTGAGCGCCTGGCCGCAATGAAATTATACATAAGGGGGAAACACGGCCGGGGGAGTTTGATGCTCAGGGCCGCAGCGGCCGCGGGAAAGAGAAGCATGGCACAGCAACAGGTTACCATCCGCCACATGACAGAGGACGATATCTCCGATGTGCTGTCCATCGGCCGGGCACTGGTGGGGAACCGGAGAGTGCTCACCTATGCCGATCCCGTGGAGAGCTATTGTGGGGGTAACCTGGCGGCAAGCTGGGTGGCCGAGATAGACGATACCCTGGTGAAGTTTGCCCTTTGCCGCGTGGTAGAGCCTGGCCTGGGGACCATCGGGGGTGCCTGGGATAGAACTCCTTGGCGTAGACCCTGCCGTACAGAGCAAAGGGGTGGGCAAGGCTTTAGTATCGCACCTGCTGGACTACTGCCGGGATATGAAGCTACAGCGGGTAACCATCATCGCTGACAGGCACGACGATATCTTTAGGAAGTTCTTCACATCCATGGGCTTCAAAGAGGGAGATGCGATAGACTACTCGCTGCGCTTGGAGCAGTAGCCCCTCAGGCAGCCTCCCGGCTAAGCCCCATACCCTCCAGGAACGACTCGAAGCCCTCTTCCACCTTGGGGCGGTCGAAGTCCCGTGGGTCGCAGTAGCTGGCCTCGTATACCATGCTGGGTATGCCCATCTTCTGCAGTATGGGGCGGGACTCCAGCATGCCGGGGGTAACGCCGTGGCAGCTACGGTCCAGGTTGAAGACCACGCCATCGGCGTGCCAGTCCTTGGCCAGGGCCATAAGGTGTTTCACCCGGGGTGCAAGCTGCATCTCCACCGCATTGGGCCAGTATTCGCTATACAACCGGGCTATGGAACGCAAGGCGTCACCGCGGTCCTTGAGGGTGATACCCTGCTCCTCCAGGTTGTTGGCCGCACGCCAACTCCCGTTTTCAAGCACCTCCCAGGCGGCATAGATGTTAAAGGCGTTGCGCCCGGCAACAAAGACAGCGCCGTAGGGCACCCCAACCCGCAGGATAACGCCGGGTGCCCACGAGCCGCAGGAGAACTGGGGCCACTGTCCCTCGTGGATAAGGCGTACCTTCTCCACACCCAGTGCGGCTATGTTGTTGGCCACCCTGTCCTTCAACTCGGCCAAAAGCTCCTCCAGCACCGGAGTCAGGTCTGCGCTGCGGGTCTTGCCCACCTGCAACATCACATTCATAGAGCCAATCATCCTCAGGTCAATGGGGCTGGGGACATGGCGGGTCAGTTCCAGGATGCGCGCCCACAGCACCCGGTTTCGCCAGTCAATGTGAGTGGCCTCTATCAGCAACTCATCGTTGTAAGTGCGGCCGGTGACTTTCTCCATCCAGTGGATGGCATCATCCATCTGGGACGCAAAATACTCCTGGGAGGCAGGGTCAGTCCAGCCGGGGATTTCCACCATGTGGTAAGGGATATCGTAATGGTCGCTCATCTCTCGGGCTATTTTGCTCTGGGCGATGCACACATGCATTTCCAGGCAAAAGTCCAGAGGGATGCGTTCCCCCGAGCGGCTGAGGTTGTGGAAACCCAGGTATATGGAGCCTAACTGGGCGCGCAGAGTGGCGCAGGTATCTGGGCCGAAGCCCTTGGCCTCCGCCGCCTCGCAGCACTGGGCAGCCAGTGCATTGTCATCCATAATGCGCCCAAAATTGGGCCCCAGGGTAAACACCGCTACCTCACCCAGCCCCGCGGGCAACGGGCTTGCCATGTCCACCAGGCCCAGGATGGTAACCTTGCCCTCCTGCTTCGCAGTCCAGATGTTTTTGGCGTGCTTTCGCCGAACCTCTTTAATCTTGCCCCATGTCTCCAGGGGCTTAACCTCGTATTCCCCGGGCTTCTTCCATTCTGGTTTTGTCTGAGCTACCGTCGCGATGGGGTCAACCATGGTGCGCCTCCTCCTGCATGCTATAGGGCCTCTACTCGCATCATCTCCAGGAAAGCCTCCACGCGTGTGCGGAACTGGCCAAGGGGGTTAACGATATCGCACTCCAGAACGATGGAGGGAATATCCTTTTCCCCCAAGGCCTTTATGATGGCAGGGGTATCGTACTCGTGGGGGTCACAGAACTTGTTCCGGGCGAAGATAACCCCCTGGACGCCGTAATCGGTAGCCAGGCCGACCACATGGGGGGGCCGGCTGCGTTCCCGGGTGGATATGTCCTTGATGGGACATAGCGGTTTGCCCCGGGCATAGCGTTCGGCCAGTGCGGCTATCGGTTCGGCGGAGTTGCCCACCTCGCCCAGAAAATAGCGGGTGCCCACGCAGTTATCGTCTACCACGATGGTAGCCCCCAGGGATTCTATAAGTTCCACAAATTCCACATCGTCAACCTCACTGGCAATGAGCATAAGCCGGACATCGGACTCCTCCTGCGGAGGAAGCTGAGACGCCTCTGCCAGCAGCTCCTCCAGCAGCTTGTTGTGCTCCACTTTGTCCATGAGCTGGCTGGCCAGCACCACTTTCAATATGTCCACTCCGGCGAACCTGGGTGGGTTGCCTTTTTGCAGGTCATATAGCTTCTGGGTGAGGCGCCTGTTGGTATCAAACACCTCTATGGCCGCAGACAGGGCCTCGTTTGTTATGGGCTTGCCCGTCCACTCCTCCACGGCCACCTTCATCTGCCCCATGTGGCTAACCAGGTGGGGTATAGCCCTATCGCTCTCTATATGGTCAGGCACATACAGAAGGTAGCTGAAGGGCACGGGAGCATGCCTTAACCAGCTATCGTAGGTCTGCCGGATATGGATGCAGCAGTAGCCGTGGATAAGGCCGTCCAGGTAGTCGTAGCGTCCCAACAGCCCCTGGGCCAAGGTATCCCGGCAGTAGGTGCAGAACATACCGTATACATAGGGGGCGGTCACATCCTCCGGCTCGTGTGAGCCCAGTATCCGCACCGGCAGTACGCCGGCGGCATACAGTATCTCCTCGGGCACATAGGTGCATAGGTAGCCAGCAATCCGGCCGCCGGTGCGCTCCCGCCAACCCTTGGCATAGCCGTGGCGGTCGTCAATCACCCGGGTCATCTTCTCCAGAGCACCCATAAGTCCCCTTTCGTAAGTAAGAGTAGTAGCTTAGCACAACCGCCGCTCCAGTGTCAACTGAGCCTGCCGGGCTCGTTTAGCAAAAAATGTTTGCTAAACAGCCCCCCTGTTCGCCGCTCAGGGGGGCGGAGATTGCCTGACGGAGGCATCCTGTTATAATAGGTGGACATCTTCTGGGGGTGGGGTAGCCACGGTGTATATGAATCTCAATCAAAAAGGAGCAAGAGCGATATGACGGAAAACCATAAAGGGGTGCTTCACGGCATCCGTGTGCTGGACCTGGGCCGCTA
>JASLQE010000144.1 GCA_030744635.1 Dehalococcoidia bacterium
CCCGGTAAAGGACGGAGACCGTCTCCTCTTGGGCCGGAGGCACCTCAGCTTTATACCAACCCCCATGGTCCACTGGCCGGACAGCATGATGGCCTACTTGGAGGAGGAGTCCCTACTGTTCTCATCCGATTTCTACGGCCAGCACCTGGCCACCTCATCTCGCTATGCGGATCAGGTGGCATCGGATATCTTGAGGCCGGAAGCCACCAGGTACTACGCCAACATCTTCATGCCTTACGCATCCCAGGCGGGCCGGGCACTGGAGAGGACACGGGCACTGGCCCCGCAGCTAATCGCTCCCAGCCACGGGTTGATGTGGCGGGGGGACATGGACTGGGTGTTGGAGTCCTACGGGCGCTGGACCCAGGGACACACCGTGCCCAGAGTGGTGGTGGTTTACGATACCATGTGGGGCAGCACGGAGATGATGGCAAACGCATTGCTCCAGGGGGTGGCATATGAGGGCGTGGAGGCACAGCTTTACCGGCTGACCGGCTCCAGCATGAGCGACATCATGGCCCAAATACTGGAGGCGGGAGCGGTCTGCATCGGGTCGCCGGTGCTTCACGGCGGGATATACCCCACCGTGGCAGCCTTCCTCTCATACCTGCGTGGGTTCAGGCCGAAGGGTAAGCTGGGATTAACTTTCTCCTCCTATGGCTGGAGCGGGGTGGCGGCCAAGGCCATCAATCAGGAGATGGAGGCCGCCGGTATGGAACTGGTGCAGCCTTCCCTGGAGGCCAACTTCGTGCCCGACGAAGAGGCCCTGGAGAGGTGCCGTCAGGCGGGGGCCGAGTTGGCCCGGCGGGTGAAGGCCGCCGCAGCCTGAGGGCGGTGCGTATGGCCGCAGAGGCCCACTCGGTCCTCTTCTACACCAAAGCGGGGTGCCACCTTTGCCATGACGCCCGCTGGATGCTGCAGGGCCTCGGTAGTCGCTACCCTTTGATTGTCACCGAGGTTGACATCGCCTCGGACGAGGCCTTGCGACAGCGCTACGGGGAAGCCATACCGGTGATAGTGGTTGATGGCCGGTTCACCCTGGCGGGCCGCATAGACGAGGCTGACCTGGACGAATGGCTGGCGGAGCATCCTCCTGTGTCCACGCCACCACCCGGCCCATGACTAGGCCCCAGCACACACCGGGAAGCGGCTTATCAACGAAGATTCCAAAGGGGCAGAGCCGTTTTACGGGGAGACTGGGGGCGTAGCCCCCGCAGTTATCTACCGGGCAGGTGGGTGGGAATAGCAATCGCTGCTGAACGACCTTGGTCGGTAGTGGGTCAATTTGAGATTAATAACCCTTGCCACCCCTTGTCTAAGGGTTTGCAATGGGTGCAGTGATAGTAAGCATGCTAAATCTTGCCATTTGTAAGCGTATGCTATCCTACCGTTAAGTAAGGATATTTATTATGGCGACGCACGCAGGCAAAATGACCGTTAGCGTACCCCGACATCTGATACTGTTTACGGACGAAGTTGCGAAGGAGATGCACGTAAGTCGCAGCAAGGTGGTTTCAACATGTTTGCAGCAATTTGCGGATGAGCGCTTGCGGGAGGAGATGGAAGAAGGCTACCGGTTGATGGCCAAAGAGCATGCCCGGTTTGCTAAAATGGCAGCCACAATAGCGCACTAAGTTCTACCTGATTGGAAATAAGGTATTGTGCCCCAAGAAGTTAGACGGGGCGAGATATACTGGGTAGATTGGAACCCCGCAAGGGGCAGCGACCAGAGCGGGACAAGGCCCGCTCTGGTTATTCAGAACGATATCGGGAATAGGTTTAGCCCCAATACCATTGTGGCATCGGTCACTACTGCCCCAACCAAGCTGTATCCCTTTATGGTTAGAATCACCCCAGGTGAAAGTGGACTGTCAGAAGATAGTATTGCTGATTTGGAGTCAATCATGACTGTCTCAAAGTCACGCTTACAAGGGGTATGCGGTCGGCTGGGTGAGGTGAAGATGGCCAAGGTAGATAAGGCTATCTGTAACAGCTTGGCTCTATGAGGCATCTGTTTGAAGTCATCCATAGTTTGGCAGATTTTCATTACACCCAACATCCTTTAGGCAGCCTCCTTGTCATTTTGTAGACCTCTGGTTTATAATATAGGCTTAGTCTGCTAAATAAGGAGTGGTGAATCATGCCGCCGCTGGCCTATTTCGAGAACAAGTTCCAACCCGTCGCTGATTGCAAGATAAGCATTATGACACATGCCCTCCACTACGGTACCGCCTGCTTTGAGGGGATACGGCTCAACTGGAACGATGTAGACAACGACCTGTACCTATTTCGCTTGCGGGAGCATCAGGCTCGCCTATTGAAAAGCTGCAAGGTGCTTAAGATAACCCTTCCATTCACCGTGCAGGAGCTTTGTGACCTGGCTGTGGAGTTGGCACAGCGCAGCGGCTACAAAGAGGATGTGTATATCCGCCCGCTGGCATACAAGAGCTCGGAGACCATCGGGCCCAAGCTACACGCCTTGGAAGACGGCTTCTTCATGACCGTCACCCCCTTCCCTCCCTATCTGGATGTGGAGAAGGGCGTGAGGGCCTGTGTATCGTCCTGGCGGCGGATAGATGACACCATGTTCCCGCCCCGGGCCAAGGTCACCGGGCTGTATATCAACAGCGCCATCGCCAAGACCGACGCCGTGGACGCCGGCTACGATGAGGCCATCCTTCTCACCGCCGATGGGCATATATCGGAGGGCACCGGGCAGAACCTGATGATGATTCTGGACGGCAAGCTAGTAACGCCACCTTCCAGCGATAATGTGCTGCTGGGCATAACCAAGGATACACTGATGACATTGGCCCGCAATGAGCTCGGGTTGGAGGCCGAGGAGCGCACCCTGGATCGCAGCGAGCTTTACATGGCGGATGAGGCCTTCTTCACCGGCACCGCCTCTCACCTTACACCCATACTGGAGGTAGACAGCCGGCCCGTGGGGAACGGCCAGATAGGCGAAATCACTCGCAAGCTCATGAGCCTCTACTTTGATATCATCCGGGGCAGGAACGCCCGCTACAAAGAGCAGTGGTGTACCCCTGTATACCGCTCGGCCCGTTCCTGAACTTCCGGTAACCTCTGCCCCGCGGATGTCCCTCACGACCATTGAAGTAGCCTGTGCTGCTTAGCAAGGTTATACTTAGAACAGCCAGTATGCTTTGACCGGTACGATTATGCCACCCATTATTCAGGTAGAGCACCTCACCAGAAGGTTTGGCGACCTCACGGCAGTAGATGATGTCAGCTTTGATGTGGCCCAGGGGGAGGTGTACGGTTTCCTGGGCCCCAACGGGGCTGGAAAGAGCACCACCATCAACATCCTGTGCACCCTTCTGCGGCCCTCCAGTGGCAGTGCCCTGGTGTGCGGGCTGGATGTGGCCCACAGCCAAAACCAGGTGCGCCAGTGTATCGGCCTGGTCTTCCAGGACCCCAGCCTGGACGAGAGGATGAGCGCCTACGAGAACCTGGAGTTCCATGCCATGGTCTACGGCATACGCCGCGCAGAGCGCCGGCACCGCCTGGAGGAGGTGCTGCGCATGGTGGGACTTTGGGAGAGGCACAAGGATGTGGTAAAAAGGTTCTCCGGTGGCATGCGTCGCCGCCTGGAGATTGCCCGTGGTCTGGTGCACCACCCCCGCATTCTGTTCCTGGATGAGCCTACCCTGGGACTTGACCCCCAGACCCGCGTTCGCATCTGGGAGCACCTGCACTGGCTGCGCCGGGAGCAGGGGATGACCCTCTTCTTCACCACCCACTATATGGACGAGGCGGAGCATGCCGACCGCATAGGTGTCATTGACCGGGGGCGTCTGGTGGCCCTGGACAGCCCCGATGCCCTCAAGCAGTCCCTGGGCGGGGATATCATCATCCTGAGAGCGGCGGACAACGCCGCCGCCGCCCGGGAGATAGACCAGCTTTATCACCTGACGGCCACCAGGGACGGGGACAGCCTGTCCCTGGAAGTAAGCCGCGGCAGCGAGCTAATCCCCACCCTCATTCGGTCACTGGAGACCACCATACACAGCATCACCCTGCGCCGTCCCACCCTGGACGATGTCTTCCTACGCCTCACCGGAAAGGAACTCCGGGACGAAGAGGCCAGCGGCATGGAGACCATGCGGGCCTGGGCCCGGACACGGATAAGAAGGGGAGTAGGCCATTGACCGCCGCACTACGCGGCATCTATGCAATCTGGTACCGTGAGGCGCTGAGACTGCGGAGGGACCGGCTGCGCCTGGTGGGCCACCTGCTGTCACCGTTGCTCTTCCTGTTGGTCTTCGGGGTGGGGCTGGGGCGCGCCATCGGGAGCCTGACACCAGGGCTGGATTTCATCAGCTTCCTGTTCCCCGGCATTGTGGGCATGTCCGTGCTTATGATCGCTTTCATGTCCGGTATCTCCGTGGTATGGGAGCGTGAGATGGGATTTCTCAAAGAGGTACTGGTGGCCCCCATCCCCCGGGCCTCCCTGGTAATCGGCAAGACACTGGGTGGGGCCACCGTAGCCCTGGTGCAGGGAATTATTATGCTGGTCCTGTCACCCCTGGCCGGGATAGAGCTTACGCCGGGGGTGATACTGCGCCTGGTGCCCCTGATGCTGCTGGTGGCCGTCTCCATAGGTGGGCTGGGGGTGCTCCTGGCCTCCCGCATGTACTCCATGGAGGGCTTCCAGGTGCTCATGAACATCCTCGTCATGCCCATGCTGTTCCTCTCCGGGGTATTCTTCCCGGTGCAGAACCTGCCGGCCTGGCTGGGTGTGATAGTCCGGATAAACCCGGTTACCTACGGGGTGGATGCCATACGCCAGGTGATGTTAGGGGATGCGGCCCCCCAACTGCTCATGTTCGGTGAGCCAGTGAGCGTCACCCAGGACATCCTGGCGGTGACCATCTTCGGGACGGTCATAGTCGCCCTGGGCATCTGGTCCTTCTCCCACCAGGGGTAACGGTCTATCCCTTAACCAGAGACAGGAACTCGGCACGGGTGGCGGCACGGGTTCGGAACAGGCCCCGGGTGGCCGAGGTGATGATGTTGCTCCCCGGTTTCTTTATCCCCCGCATGGTCATACACAGGTGCTCCGCCTCTATCACAACGGCCACACCATCCGGCTGGATGGCCTCCGTCAGGGTGTCAGCAATCTGCCGGGTCAGCCGTTCCTGAAGCTGAGGGCGGCGGGCCAGGATTTCCACCACCCTGGCCAGCTTGCTGGCCCCCACCACCCTACCGTTCTTGTTGGGGATATAGCCCAGGTGGGCGTTGCCGAAGAAGGGCAGCAGGTGGTGCTCGCACATGGAGTAGAAGGGGATATCACGGAAAACCACCATCTCCCGGTGGCCCTCCTCAAAGCCCACGGCCAGCACCTCCCTCGGGTCCTGGTCCATACCGCTGAAGAGCTCGGCATACATATCGGCCACCCGCCGGGGGGTTTCCCGCAGGCCTTCCCGCCGCCGGTCCTCACCAATGGCATCAATCATCTCCCCCACCACCCGCTCTATTGCTTGGCGGTCAATCAACGAGGCCTCCGGGGGTGGCGCGGCTCAGAGGGTCCTTTGTAGGTCTGGCGACCCAGAAGGCGCTGGCTGTTGTGGTCAGCTGAGAAGTAGGTATCTCCACCTAAATAGAGGGCGGGTAGCACATGTTTTAGGTCCAGTATCTCCTGGGAAGTAAAAGCTTTGGGACTGAAATGCACCGCCACCACCTCTCCGATGAACATGGTATGGTCCCCATAGCTGCGATGGTCCACTACGCGGCACTCGTAGCAGGCATAGGCGTCTGATAGCAGCGGGGCAGAGATTATGGTCGGCGACTGCCGGCTGATGTTGAAAGCAGTGAACTTGTCCACATCGTCGCCTTTGGCCACACCCACCTGGACTATCACATCCGCCTGTTCCACCGGCAAGAAATTGATACCGAACTCCCGGCTCTCCATAATAAGCCGGTAAGTAAGGCGGCGGGGGGAGACGGCGACTCCATACAGCGGAGGGGAGTAAGAGACGGGGCTGTGCCATACAGCGGTCATAGCGTTTTCTTTGTCTTTACTCCGAGCGGTCACCACTACCGCCTGGTGAGGATAGTGGTGGAAAAAACGCCCCACATCATGCGTTACGGTCTTGTCCATGAGCTACTTCCAGGTGCCCCTATTATGGCTTTTTCTATTTGTTCCAGGTCTGGCGGAAAGACAGTGGGTTCAGGGGCCTGGCTCATGGCCGTATCAGGGTCCTTTAGCCCATTACCGGTGATGACACACACTATTCGCTTGCCCTCCAAGCTTAGCCCTTGCCGGGTTGATTTGAGAAGGCCGGCTACCGATGCCGCTGAGGCGGGTTCGCCGAATACGCCCTCCGCGTTGGCCAGCAGCCGGTATGCCTCCAGAATCTCATCATCACTGACAGCCTCCACACCGCCACCAGACTCCTTGCCGGCCGTCACCGCATTCTGCCAGTGGGCCGGATTGCCGATGCGGATGGCTGAGGCCACGGTGCGGGGGTCTGCCACCGGCTCGCCCCGCACTATCGGGGCAGAGCCCTCGGCCTGAAAACCCATCATCCGGGGGGTTTGGCTTGATTTCTCTCTGCTGTGGAACTCCTGGAAGCCCCGCCAGTAGGCGGTGATGTTACCGGCATTGCCCACAGGAATAAACAGGTAGTCCGGTGCATCCCCCAGCGCCTCTATCACCTCAAAAGCGGCGGTCTTCTGCCCTTCCAAGCGGTAGGGGTTGAGTGAGTTGACCAGGGTAAAGGGATGTCTATCGGCCAGGCCCCGGGCAATCTCCATGTCTCGGTCAAAGCTACCCTCTATGGCGATTACCTGGGCACCGTATATCAGGGCCTGGGCCAGCTTTCCTAATGCAATGCTTCCCTGCGGCACCAGGACAATTACCTTCAGCCCGCAGCAGGCACCGAAAGCCGCTGCTGAGGCGCTGGTGTTGCCCGTAGAGGCGCAGATGAGGGCCTTGCTGTCCTCCTCCAACGCCTTGGCCACTGCCACCACCATGCCACGGTCCTTGAATGATCCGGTAGGGTTGCACCCCTCCAGCTTGAAATACACCTCCCCGCCTGTTTCGCGTTCAATGTGTCTGGAGCGGACCAGTGGGGTCTCCCCTTCCCCCAGGGTGATTCGGGGTGTCGCCGGGGTGAGGGGCAGGAACTCCGCATAGTGCGTCAGCACTCCCTGTCCCAACTTAGGCCTCCACCCGGATGAAGCTGGCTATCTCAGTCACCGCCCCCAGGTCCTGCATCTCCCGCAGTGCCTGCTGCAGTGATTCTTCCAGTGCGGGACGGGTCATCAGTACCAGCTCGGCGGTGCCGGAAACCTCATCGGCCTCCATCTGTATAACGGAGGCGATGCTGATGGAGAGGTCGCCCAGGACCCGTGAAATCTGCGCCAGTACGCCCGGGCGGTCGGCCACTACCATACGCAGATAGTAGCGGGCGGATAGCCGCGATATGGGGGCGATAGCCCGGCCCGTATCCTGTGTGGGGCGGGGCACCGGGCCTATGCCCTGGTATAGCCTGCGGGCGATGGCCAGCACATCGGCCACCACGGCGCTGGTGGTGGGTCGGCTGCCTGCACCCAGGCCGTAAAAGATGACCTGGCCCACCAGGTCTCCCTCCACCTGCACCGCATTATAGGCACCGCTCACCTTGGCCAGCAAAGACTCCTGAGGCACCAGGGCCGGGTGCACCCTCACCTCCACGGCCCCTTCCCGCTCTTTGGCGATGGCCAAGAGCTTGATGGCATAGCCCAGCTCCCCGGCATAGCGGAAGTCACGCTCCGTTAGCCGGCGGATGCCCTCACGGTAGACATCCTCCGGCCTTACCCGGGTGTTGAACGCCAGGGTAGCCAGTATGGCCAGCTTGTAGGCGGCGTCTTTACCATCAACATCGTTAGTGGGGTCAGCCTCGGCATATCCCAGTTCCTGGGCCGCCTTCAAGGCGATATTGAAGTCTAAACCTTCGGCTGCCATACGGGAAAGGATGTAGTTGGTCGTGCCGTTGATAATGCCGTGGACGGCGCTGATGCGGTTTGCGGCCAGGTCCCCCATAAAGGGACCTATAAGGGGGATGCCGCCACCCACACTGGCCTCGTACCTCAACTCGACGCCTTTGCTCTGGGCCAGGGACACCAACTCCGGGCCGTGTTTGGCCATTACTTCCTTGTTGGCGGTGACCAGGTGCTTGCCGGAGGTCAGGGCCCGTCGTGCATATGGCAGGGCTGGGTCCTCCCCGCCCATGAGCTCCACCACGATATCTACCTCGGGGTTGTTCAACACCTCATCTGCGCTGGTGGTCAGAAGGCCGGTGTCAAGTGACACGGCACGGGGCTTGTCTGGATGGCGTACAAGGACCCGTTGCAGCCGTAGAGGACAGCCCACCCTGCCCGCCAGACCATCCTTCCTCTCCAGAATGGCCTGGGCCACTCCGGAGCCTACCACACCCAACCCCAGGAGGCCGATGACTATCTCCTTACGGTCCTTGATGTTTCTCACTTTACTCTAAGCGCTCGGCGCCGCCTTGGCCATCACCGGGACGCCCAGGAGGTGGCCCAACTCATCCGGCGCGGACTGAGGTTCTCCTCAATCTGGCTGGACTCCCTTTGCCCGTCCAGCCATGCCTGCCAGGCCTCCGAGGCCAGTTGGTCCCGGTATATGGCCTCTAAATCCCGGACTTCATGCCCCTCCACCTTCGCAATATAGTATCCGTCGGGGGTGGCAATTGGCTGGCTGGCCTTCCCGGTATCCAGCGAAAACACGGCATCAGCCATCTCGGGGAAGTCCAATGCATCACGGGTTACCCACCCTACCTCACCACCACTGTCTACTGTAGCTGTATCCATGGATAGCTCTTGGGCCAGTGTGGCAAACTCCTCCCCTGCTTCCAACCTTTCCAATACTTGAAAGGCCTCCAAGTCCGTTTCCACCAGTATGTAGGACAGGTTCACCTGCTCCGCTTCCTGGGGTGCCTGTTTCTGGAAGTAGTCGAAGGCCTTTTTACGCAGCAGGTCGGCTTCGACCACCCGGCGCAGCTCCCCTGATGTGAAGCCAACTTGCCATAGGTATTTGCGGTAGCTCTCCTCAAAGCTGGCCAGGCCCCCCTCTGTGTTGGGTTCGGCCGGTATCTGAAGATATTCCTCAATCTCTATGGGCGTTATGGAAAGGCCCAGTGCTGGTGCCTGCTGGAGGACTATTTCGTTGTCTATAGCTTGCTGTAGTACCAGTGACGCCAGCACAGACGGTGATGTGCTGGAAGGGCCGGCGGCGAGCCGGAGCAGCTTGGAGAAATAGGTAGAGCTGATGGGCGTGCCGTTCACTGTGGCAACAGTCTCCCACTGGGGAAGGACCCTGGTATATAGGTATCCGAACCCGACGGTGGCCAGCACGGCTACAATGGCCACCACACCGGCAAGCAGGGTAATCTGCTGCCGTTTCCGCTGCTGTGCCAGTCGGGAGAGATGAATCGCTGAGACATGAACAGGTCGCTGTTGGCGCTGTTTTTTGGGCTTCACATCGCCCGCCGACTATTCCCTGGAGGGTAGGCCGCCGCCATATATGTGCTCAGGGGTATAGGGAAAGAGAGCCAAATAGCGGGCCCGTTTAATGGCATTGGCTATTGCCCTCTGGTGCCGGGCGCAACTACCCGTTTTGCGCCGCGACTCTATTCTACCGCGGTCAGAAACATAGCGGCGTAGCCGGGCTGGGTCCTTGTAGTCAATCACCAGACCCTTGTCAACACAAAAAGCACATGGGCGACGACGGGCGGCGTACCGCCCCCGCCCTTCGCGCTTTTTACCTCCTCTTATAAAACGGGGCATCTACACTCTCCCTCATAGGTTGGATTAAAAAGGCAGGTCCTCAGGCACCACCTCGCCTTGGCCGCCAACCGCCTCATCAGGCAGTTGAGTTGCAGGCTGGCGGTCGAGAAAAAGCACCTGGTTGGCTATTATCTCGTTGCGGAAGCGACGCTGCCCGTCCGGGCCTTCCCACATGTGGGTCTTAAGCCTTCCTTCTATATATGCCCGTCGCCCCCGGCCAAGAAACTGGTTGCAGGTCTCAGCCAGACGGTTCCACGAGACGATGGTGAACCACTCCGTCTCCTGCTTCTTCTCCCCGTCCTTGGTGGTGAAGCCATGGTTCACCGCCAGGCTGAAAGATGTGACCGGGTTGCCGTTGGGGGTGAACCGCATCTCAGGGTCATTACCAACATTCCCGATGAGCATAACTTTGTTCAAGTCCGCCATCTTTGTCCCTCTTCACTCTTTTTTTACAACAAGGTAACGAAGCACTTCCTCTGCAAACTTCAGGTTGGCCTCCAGCT
>JASLQE010000145.1 GCA_030744635.1 Dehalococcoidia bacterium
TCCTGGAGGCCCTACCCCCTGCTTGAGGTAGGGCAGCGGTGGCTGAACGGCTTGGGGGGCCACAGGGGTCGTTTAGCAACCCTTTTTCTTCCCACCCGCCCGCCTTAGGGTTATTTGGGGGTGGCGAAGTCCCCCAATCCCCCCCCAAGATGACCGGGTTTTTCGGCTCCCTGTCTGCAGGGCGGAGAGTCCTGCGGAGTCCGATACTCCGTATGGACTGCCATCCAGCCAGGTTTTATATTTGTGGGAGTGTCCCCCTCACTCCTGACAAAGAGACTCTGCCCCTTTGGAAACTTCGTTAATATACAAATCTTACAGGCGTTTGACCGGACAACCTGCCGGGAGTAAAATGTCGGCTATCGGATGCCATGCAAGTAAAACAATCCCAGAGATAAGGGATACCCTGGAAATTAACGCATGATTGAGCGGTTTGCGCAGATAGTGCAAGAGCGCCACGACTACGCCCGGCAATGGAAGGCCCGCACGGGGGGCCGGGTGGCCGGCTACCTGTGCACCTATGTGCCGGAGGAGCTGCTCTTTGCCGCTGGGGTCCTGCCGCTGCGCGTGATGGGCAGCCATGAGCCCCAGGATGTCACGGAGCCTCACATTTTCAGTATATTCTGCCCCTTCTGCCGGGATACGTTGGCCCAGGGGCTGAAGGGTCGATATAACTACCTGGACGGGCTGGTCAAGGCCCGGAGTTGTATGCATATGCGAAATACCTTCACCTCCTGGCGCAGGCATGTGCCTGTACCTTTTAGCTACTATTTCGGCATGCCTTCCGTTCCACAGCTCGAATCTTCCAGGGACTTCCTGGTAGGGGAGTTACAGGCATTCAAGGAAGCCCTGGAGGAATGGACGGGTCAGGCCATCACCAGCGCCACCCTGTCCGAGGCGATAGAGGCGTACAACACCAACCGCCGCCTCATGCGCCAGCTATATCAGACCCGCAAGAAAGAGAGGCCACTCCTATCGGGGACGGAGGCCATGCAGGTGGCCGTGGCCTCTCAGGTGATGGACAAGCGGGAGCATAGCACGCTCCTCTCTGCCCTGCTCTCCGGACTGGACGCCCACCCGTCCCCCCCCTCTCCTGGCACACGGCTGATGCTGGTAGGCACCGAAAACGACGATGCCGACTTGGTGGCGATGATGGAGTCCAAGGGCGCCCTTGTGGTGGCCGATGACCACTGCTCAGGCAGCCGCTATTTCTGGAACGACGTAGAGACCGATGCCGACCCGCTGGAGGCTATCGCCACCCGTTACATAGAGAGGCCCCGCTGCCCCGCCAAGGACTTCCCGAAGATGGAGCGTCTGGACCATGTGGTGGGTATAGCCCGGGACTACTCCGTTCAGGGGGTAATCATGCTTCAGCAGAAATTCTGCGAGCCTTTTGAGTATGAAATTCCGCCCCTGCAGGCCCGGCTGAAGGAAGAAGGCATACCCAGCCTGTTGCTGGAGTACGACTTGGCTATGAATGCGGGGACTATGGGCAGCCGTATTGAGGCTTTTCTGGAGATGATAGAGCTGGAAATATGAGCCGGGAGGTGGAGCCGTGACCGAGCTATATGAGTCCCGGCCGCTGGAGTGCTTCCAGTGGGGGCAAGAGTTGCGACGAGAGCACTGGCGCAATGTGCAAAGCGCCCGGGAGCAGGGCAAGTTAGTGGTAGACGGTTATGTGCTCTTCCCGGCAGCCCTGTGTGCCGGTTTAGGTGAAGTGGTATCCTTCGGCACCGATGTCTATGCCGCCAATGTAGCCAACAACGCTCAGTTCAGCATCAAGGCGCTGGAAACGGTGGAGGCCCGAGGCTATGCTCGGGATACTTGTGGCTACTTCCGGAACGATGCCGGCTCCATGTTTATGGACGAGTATCTCTTCGGCGGCCCCTACCCCAAGCCGGACTTTATCTTCACACCGCACGACTGCGAGGCCCGGGGCCGCTGGTACCAGGTGAAAGCCCGGCACTTGGGACTGCCTATGTTTGTGGTGGAGGTGCCCCTGGCCGATCCCGACACTCGCACCCAGGCCCGGCTGGAGTACCTGGTGGCCCAGTTCCAGGAGGGCATCCGGTGGATGGAGCGGGTCACGGGGAGAGAGTATGATGACGAGAGGCTGATACAGGCCACCAACATCACACTGAAGAGCCAGAAGCTGTGGGGGGAGATATGTCTGCTCAATGGGGCCATCCCCGCTCCCCTGAATGTGCGTTCCAAGGCCAGCATTATGGCGGTGCCTTTGATGCGGCGTCACGAGTCGGTAGCCGTGGAGTTCCTCACCGCCTTACGGGACGAGATGAAGTACCGAGTGGAAAACAAAATTGCCGCTGTAGCCAGCGAGCGGGCACGGGTGCTGACAGACCAGATGCCGCCCTGGTATGCCATCAGCGGGGTTAAGTATACGGAGATGTTCTACGGGGCCGTGTGGGTGGGAATGTGGACCTATGCTCGGCTGCTGGGGCTTTTCCGGGTGACTCCCGATGACCGGCTGGAGCCGGGGCTGACCCCCGATGAGAAAGGTCAACCCTTGCGGACGCGGGAAGATGCCTTGAAGGCCCTAGCGGAGGTCGTGTTGGGTTCGCTGGTGGACATGTACAACACACAGGGCAAGATTGATGATCTGCTGAGGTTCGCCAGGGCCTGGCACTGCGACGGGGCTATCCTCCATTTCAACCGGTCCTGCCCCGGGGAGGCGGTGGGGTTGTCTGAGGCCAAGATGGCCCTGAAAGAGGCTGGGCTGGCCGTTGGTAGCTACGAGTCTAGCGCCCAAGATCCCCGAGAGGGGGGCTTGACCGAGATGGTAGAGTCCTTTGAGCGCATCATGGCCGTGATGGGGCTGGAGAAGCTTTAGCCGGGGGGCCCTTCCTAATGGTGGGACTGATGGGGGGCATTCCTCCAGTAACAGCTATGCGTCGTAGTACAGGTAGAACTCCCAGGGGTGCGGGCGCAACCGTACCGGATCCATCTCCCGTTGCCGCTTGAAGCTAAGCCATGTCTCAATCAGGTCATCGGTGAACACACCGCCCTGCCTGAGGAAGTCACAGTCAGCCTCCAGGGCGTTAAGAACATCTTCAAGCGATCCCGGGGTGGACTTAATCTTGGACGCCGCCTCCGGCCCTAGCTCATAGATGTCCTCATCAACTGGCTCCCCCGGGTCAAGCTTTCGCTTGATGCCGTCCAGCCCAGCCAGGAGCATTGCGGGAAATGCCAGGTAGGGATTGGCCAAGGGGTCAGGAGGGCGGTACTCAATGCGCCGGGCCTTGGGGTTGGTGGAATACATGGGGATGCGCACACAAGCGCTGCGGTTACGCTTGGAGTAAACCAGGTTGATGGGTGCTTCGTACCCCGGCACCAGCCTCCGGTAAGAGTTGGTGGTGGGGGCGCAGAAGGCGAGCAGAGCTGCGGAGTGTGCCAGTAGCCCGCCGATGTAGTGCTTGGCTGTCTGGCTGATGAGGCCGTAGCCTTTCGCGTCATAGCACAGATTGGTATCTCCCTTCCAGAGGCTCTGGTGGGTATGCATACCGGAGCCGTTGTCCTGGAACAGTGGCTTGGGCATGAAAGTGGCCGTCATTCCGTTCTTGGCGGCTATGTTTTTGACGATGTACTTGTGGAGCATAACCTTATCCGCCATCCGGGTGAGGGTGTCGTATTTCATGTCAAACTCACCCTGTCCGGCGGTGGCTACCTCGTGATGTTGGGCCTCCACATCAATGCCTACCTCTATCATGGTCAGGGCTATTTTGGAGCGAAGGTCCTGGAGCTTATCGGTGGGGGGCACGGGGAAATAGCCCTCCTTGTGGCGGGGCTGGTAGCCAAGGTTAGCGCCGTGACCGTTACCCGAGTTCCAGATGCCCTCCACGGAGTCAATAAAGTAGAAGCCACTGTGGGAGTTCTGGTCAAAGCGGATGCTGTCAAACAGGAAGTGCTCCAACTCTGGGCCCCAGTAGCTGACATCGGCTATACCCGTTTCCTTGAGGTAGGTCTCGGCCTTTTTGGCCACGAAACGGGGGTCACGGCTATACCACTCGCCGGAGATGGGGTCCTTTATGCTACATACCATGCTCAGGGTGGGCACCTCGCACACCGGGTCCACGATGGCGGTGCTGGGGTCCGGTATCAGCAGCATATCGCTCTCGTGGATGCTCTGAAAGCCGCGAATGCTCGAGCCGTCAAAGCCCGCTCCTTCTTCAAAGACCTCCTCGCCGAAGGCGGCAGACGGGATGGAGAAGTGCTGCCACTGTCCCGGCAGGTCTACGAATTTGAGGTCCACCATTTTGAGGCCCTTTTCCCGGATGATTTCCATGACCCCGCCGGCAGTCATTGTTTGCATGCATACCTCCTCTGTTCAACCGTCAAACGGCTGTTTCTGCTACTTGCCTCTGTCCTGTTATTATTTGTCGCGCGAGGGTATGGGCAGCACCATCCAGGTGACAAGTATGGCGGCAAAGGCCACTAACGCTATAATCAGTTCCACACTCATGTCAGCCTCCTTTTTTCCTATAGTGCTCCGTCACCCCGGTCCCCGGTGCGTACTCGGACGACCTGGGTCACAGGAGAGATGAATATTTTGCCGTCGCCGATGTTATCGGTGCGGGCGGCGGCGATGATGATGTCCACGGCTTTATCGGTATCAGCATCGGCCACTACCAACTCCAGCTTCGTTTTGGGCAGCATGTCCACGGTGTATTTCTCGCCTGCCCTGCCCTGGTAGACCACCCCTTTTTGAGTGCCCCTGCCCACCACATTGACCACATTGAGGCCTGCAAACCCCCCGGCGGCTAGGGCATCCTTGACCTTGTCCACCCGCTCCGGCCTTATTATGGCTTCAATCTTGTTCATAGCAGCCTCCAATTTACAGCCTATATCCGGCTTCGCCGTGCTGGGAGAGGTCCAAGCCGCGGTTCTCCTCTTCCTCATTTACGGTGAGACCGACTGTCCAGTCCAGGACCTTAAGGATGATGATAGTCATGGTGAAGGAAAAGGCCCAGGTGACTCCCACGGCAGCTAACTGTGTCCATAGCTGGGATGTGTTGCCGTAGAACAGGCCGTCGGTCCCACCGATGGCGGCGGTGGCGAAAAGGCCTGTAGCGATAGCGCCCCAGGTACCCCCCACCCCGTGGACACCCCATACATCCAGGGAATCATCCAGCTTTAGCTTGGCCCGAAGACGGCAGGCCAGGTAGCAGAAAGCCCCGGCCCCCAGACCTATGAGTATGGCGGACACCGGGCCCACGAACCCGGCAGCGGGCGTGATGGCCACCAGCCCGGCCACCGCGCCAGACGCTGCGCCCACGGCACTGGGCCTTCCTCCCAGACACCAGGTCATGGTCATCCACGTGAGGGCACCCATGGCGGCGGCGGTGTTAGTGACCACGAAGGCATTGGCAGCCAGGCCATCTGCCGCCAGCGAACTGCCAGCGTTAAAGCCGAACCAGCCGAACCACAGGAGGGCGGCCCCCAACACGATAAAGGGTACATTGTGTGGTTCCATGGCATCCCGGCCAAAACCCAGTCGTTTGCGCATGACCAAGATGGCAGCGAGGGCAGCCACCCCAGAGCTGATATGCACCACAGTGCCACCGGCGAAGTCCAGCGCCCCGTAGTTGCCCAGCCAGCCACCCACCCCCCAAACCCAATGGGCTATAGGGGAATAGACGAAGGTAGACCACAGCACTGTGAAGATGAGCAAAGTCTTGAACTTAATCCTCTCAGCAAAGGCGCCCACGATGAGGGCCGGGGTGATGATGGCGAACATGGCCTGGAAAATCATAAAGGCTTGGTGGGGTATGGTATCCGAATAGGGACCGGCCTCCATACCCACCCCGCGCAGCCCCACCCAGTCTAGGCCGCCGATAATACCCCACTTGTCCGGGCCGAAGGCCAGGCTGTAGCCCCACAGCACCCATGATACGCTGATGACACCCACGATAATGAAAGTCTGTAGGATGAGGCTTACCACATTCTTGTGGCGCACCATACCTCCGTAGAAGAAACCCAGGGCCGGTGTCATCAACAGGACCAGTGCCGCTGAGACCAGCACCCAGGCAGTATCGCCCCCGCTTATTTCTGGCATGGTTTGCCTCCTTCTTTAAAGCGTCTTTCCGGTGCCTCAACCCCACAAAAAATGGCGGCTAAACCACCACTCGCCCCCGCCCTTGGTTAAAGGTTAAAGGAGAGGCGTCTTCCTTTCTATGGATACGATGCCAGAAAGAAGAGACCGAATATTGTGCATATTGCACAATATTCAAGACGAGTGTAGCACTTCGCCGGAGCGGAAGGCCAGGGAGAGGGTGAGGCGGGTCTCGGGGTCCTCCAGGTCAAGGCCGGCGAGCGTGCTGATGCGGCGAAGCCGGTAGAGCAAGGTGTTACGGTGTACCTTCAGGGCGGTGGCGGTAGCGGCCAGGGTGGGGTGCCGCAGCAGGGCGTCCAGGGTCTGCAACAACTCTCCACCCCGACGCCGGTCGTAGTCGGCCAGGCGGCCCAGGTGCTCCTGATAGAAAGATTCCAGCTCCCCGCCCTGAAGCAGGGCGAATAGGAGGCGGTACACCCCCAGATCGCCGAAGTATGTGAATGACTCGTGACCGAAGAGGCGGCGGCCCATGTTAAGAGCCTGTTGCGCTTCCTGGTAGCCCCTGGACACCCCTTGAGGGCCGGCGTAGTGCCGCCCCAAGCCCACCGCCAGAGGTGCTCCCAGGCGGCGGCTCAGCTCCGTGGCTGCCTGCTCCGCAGCCTTGCGCCCCACCTGTGGGTTATCGGCGGAGGTAAGGGGCAAAAGGATGAGCATCTCCTGTCCTCGGAGGTGGCACAGGGCACCTTCTCGCAGGGCGGCAACCTCCCGGCGCAGTGCTTCCGCTGCTGGGGAAGGGCCCTGGGTAGATGCTGCCAGCACCATGTATGCGGGTGCCAGCTCATATCCTAACCTGCGGGCACGCTCCTGGACAGCACGGGAGGAGGTGAAATCTCCCGTGGTCAGGGCCTCCACTAGGCCCGCCTGGAGGCGGTCCTCGGTCTCGGTGGCGGCCTGGAGGCGGGAGGCATATATGGCCAGTGCGGCTGCGCCCCGGCGCACCGCTATGCGGTCTATATCGGCAGTATCCTTCCGGTGTGCTAACAGGAAGAGGTAGCTGCTTGACCCCCCGGCAGCGATGATGGGGCTGAAGAAGGCGGCCATCTTGGTACTGAGGGGCAGCCCCACCACCGATGGCTCAGCGGCGCTCTGGGGGGCATCCCGCAGCCGCCGCACGGCACCCTCCAGGTGAGGCTGTAGCAGCGCCATGGCGTCCGTGGGGTCCGGTTTCCCATCGGGGCCCGGGAGGTAGAAGGTTAGGCCGAACCCCTCGTCCAGCACCCCTAGGGCCTTTTCGGTAAGCTTACTGAGCCTGCCGACGATGGAGTGCAGGCCGCGTCCGGTGATGGCCAGATCGGTAAGTGCCCGGGAGAACTCCTGCTCTCGTTGATAGAGGCTGAGGCGCTCCTGGTTGATATGGTCGGCAATACGCTGCTCCAGGGGAGGGAGGCTGGTTTGGGGGGGTAGCTCCAGGAGTGGCAAAGACAGGCCCTGTGCCCTGTCCCGGGCCTCGGTACTGGCCTGGCCCAGCAGCGCCACGGCCGCCGCTCCCCGTTCCCCCAGGGAGGTCACCAGGCTGGACAGTGATGCCCCCAGCAACGCCGCCATCCTGGTGGAGGCCAGGGCCAACTCCCCGCCCCGCAGGATATCAAAGCCGGGTGGGGTGGGCTTCAGGCTTACCACCCAGCTCACCTCGTTGTACAGCCCGGCTTCCCCGGCCACTATCCGGGTGCCGGAGGGCAGCGCCTGCCGCCGTACCGTATCTACGGTGGCCATTCACCACACCCCAAGGTAGTGGTCTATCTCCCAGGGGCTAACATAGTGGCGGTAGTCCTCCCACTCCCTTACCTTGGCCTTCAAGAACTTGGTATACAGGGGTTCGCCCAGAGCCTCCTGCACCACCGGGTCCCGGCGCAGGGCCTCCAGGGCCTCACCCAGGGTGCCGGGAATGGTAGAGATATGGCGGCGCTGGAGCTCGGCGGCGTCCATTGTGAACAGGCTCTCCTCCACGGGCGGCGGCAGGGGCATCTCGTCCCGCATGCCATGGAGACCTGCCTTGAGCATAACGGCGAAGGCCAGGTACGGGTTGCAGGAGGGGTCCGGGTTCCTGAGCTCTATCCGTGTCGTCTCCCTCTTCTGGGCGTTGACCTGCGGCACTCGGATGAGAGCGGAGCGGTTGACGCGTGCCCAGGTGATGTGCACCGGGGCTTCAAAGCCGGGCACCAGCCTCTGGTAGGAGTTGACCAGGGGGCAGAGCACGGCGCTCATGCTTGCTGCGTGATGGAGAAGGCCGGCGATGAATTGGCATGCCGTATCCGAGAGACCGTATTCGTCCTGGGGGGCGGCAAAGGCGTTGCGACCGTTCCCGGTGAAGAGCAGGCTCTGGTGCGTGTGCATGCCGCTGCCTTCCATATCGAGCAGCGGTTTGGGCATAAAGGTGACATCTAGGCCGTGCCTTTGCGCGATGGCCCTTAGTGTGTAGCGGCAGGTGATGAGGTTGTCCGCGCTGGTGAGGGCCGACTGGGGGGTCAGGTCGATCTCGTGTTGGCCTACGGCAATCTCGTGGTGGCTGGTCTCGACCTGGATGCCGATATCCTGGAGGGCCTTCACCATCTCTTTACGGACAGTGGCGGTGGGGCCGGTGCCAAGATCAAAGTAGCCCCCCCGGTCCTGGCGCAGGGGGGTCATGTGCCCCCCCTCTCCCGGCGAGAACAGAAAAAATTCCAGCTCCGGTGCGGTGCGGAACTGGTAGCCCATCTCAGAGGCCTCCTCCATTACCCGCATCAGTGCGGTGCGGGGGTCGCCGGCGAAAGGCTCACCCTGTGGTGTGAGCACCCAGCAGATAACCCTGGCTGAGGCCTCCTCGGCGTTCCGTTCCCAGGGGAGCACCGCCAGGGTGGATAGGTCTGGCTTGAGGTACATATCGCTCTCCAGGATGCGGGCCAGCCCGTCCACCGAGGAGCCGTCAAACCACTTGCCCCGCTCCATACAATCGGCGAACTGCTCCACGGGAATGGTGACACTCTTGACCACCCCCAGCACATCGGTGAACTGGAGGTGAATAAAGCGCACCCTGTCCTTGTGCAACTGGCCCATGATGTCCTCTGTTGTGGGGCCTTTGCGCCTCTGGAGTGCCATAATGCTCCTTCCATTCACCCCTTCGTGGATACTACTATTGTACATTATGAACAAGATAAAGCAACAGGAGGATAGTGGTAAGGACAACCGTTGCCAAGCAACCTCGGAGACAAGCCCTCTTGGTGGTTTGTGGCTCCCTGCACTCCCGCGTTAGAGAAAGAAAAGATAAGAAACTGGCAGCGGAGAAGGAACTGTGGAGAGATGTGTTAGCTGGGGATTTGGAGATGATGTGGTGATGATGAGCGACAAGTGCTATAGCTTCAAGGGTGCAAGGGGGGCTCAACCGCCGGGGCGCAGGCGGCGGAGGAGGTCCTGCAGGGCCGCCCTCAGCTCTTCCCGGGGTGCGGTATCCGCCAGGGCCAGCAGACGTTCCACCTCCTGCGCGGCACCGGGGGTGAACTCCGCGGGTGACAGGGGGCGGCGGTCCACCAGCAGGCGGAAGACATCGGGCCGGGCATAGTGGCCCACCACATCCAGGCTGTGCTTCTCCTCCAGGATGCGGTCCAGATCCAGGTCAGCATACAGCACGGCTTCACCGTTGTAGACCGGCCCCTCCATATATCTGCCGTTGGGGCCGATGATGGCGCTGCCGCCGTGGCTCAAAAGGGGGGGCATGGACTCCATCTCGGGGCGCAGCTCGAAGTCAGCGGGCAGGTGCTCCCTAGTGAGGTAGCTGCACGCCGTCAGCACAAAGACTCGGCCCTCGTGGGCCAGTGACCGGCAGGCAAGCTGGAAGGTCTCCCCCGCGGAAGGCCACAGGGATACATGTAGCTGGAGGCCCTGGGAGTACAGGGCATAGCGGGCCAGGGGCATCCAGTGCTCCCAGCAGATGAGGCCACCCAGCTTGCCGATCTCGGTGTTAAAAACATCCAGCGTGCTGCCGTCCCCCATACCCCAAATCATACGCTCATGGTAGGTGGGCACCAGCTTGCGATGCCGGCCCAGCACCGAACCGTCACGGTGCAGATAGAGGATGGTGTTGTACAGGGTGCCGGTGTCCGGGGTGCGCTCGTTGACGCCTATGGCCACGAAGGCACCCGCCTGGCGGGCGGCCTCCCCCAGGGCCTGTGTGGATGGGCCGGGTATCTCCACGGCGTTGTTGTATAGCCGGGCGTAAACCTTTTTGGCCGGCGGGTAGTTCCACCGGGAGGTAGTGTTGGCCCACACCGGGTAACCGGGCACCCAGGTCTCCGGGAAAACCACCAGCTGTGCACCGGTGCGCCCCGCCTCCGCTATCAGGTGGCACGCTTTATCTATCGTGGCCTCCCTGTCAAGGAAGACCGGCGCTGCCTGTACCACCGCTGCCCGGACCACAGACATGATTACCTCCTGTGTAACAGCCAATATTATAGCAGGTACGGGTTACCGGTTTGATGATGGTCATTGACAGGGAGGGGAGTTTGCATTTAAATAGGTCTGCGGGGGGAAGTGTCGGAATGGCAGACGAGCATGACTTAGGATCATGTGCCTTAGGGCGTGGGGGTTCGAATCCCCCCTTCCCCAGTACGGATGATGAGCGCCAAAGTCTGTTGGCCCGGTGGATTAATTTGAGGCGGGTGAAATATGAATGGCTATCTTGATGAGGCCCGCACACTATATGAAGAGGCCCTGGTGGCCTTTGAACGGGGTAGGCGGAACGAAAACCCCAAAGCCATAAGAGAGGCTGTTGAGAAGACCTGGGGGTCCATGGTTCAGGCCACCAACAGCCTGATTGAGAAACGCCGCTTACCGGTGCCGCGGACCCCGGCGGACCGCAGGGCACGGCTGGCTGACCTGGAGCGCCTGGACCGCCGCTTCAAGCAAATGGGGTTTCGGGACCGCTTTGGAGCACGGGAACATTTTCTGCATGAGGACTGCTATTTTGATGGTATCTGCCCCGTTGACCTGCTGGAGGAAGACATCTTCAGCAAAGTGAGGGCCTACATAGAAGACGCTGCCTCGTATGTGAACCAGGGAGGCCCCCGGTAAGCAAATACAGTACCGCTTCACAGCCGGCACCGCAAAATGTGCCCGATGTGATAGAGCGTATCCGAAACTTCTGCATTATCGCCCACATTGATCACGGTAAATCCACCCTGGCTGACCGCCTCTTGGAGCTGACCGGAGCTATAGGAGGGCGGGACATGCAGGAGCAGGTGCTGGACCAGATGGACCTGGAGCGGGAGCGGGGCATCACCATCAAGGCCAAGGCCGTACGACTCTCTTACAGCCCCCTAGGGGGCGGCTGCTATCAACTAAACCTCATCGATACCCCCGGCCATGTGGACTTCACTTACGAGGTGTC
Source organism: Dehalococcoidia bacterium (assembly GCA_030744635.1). Lineage (GTDB taxonomy): Bacteria > Chloroflexota > Dehalococcoidia > JACVQG01 > JAHKAY01 > JASLQE01. The sequence continues at coordinate 11,484 of JASLQE010000145.1, forward strand.
CCGGAGCCTGGCCGCCTGTGAAGGCGCGGTGGTGGTGGTGGATGCCACCCAGGGCGTGCAGGCCCAGACCATGGCCAATGTGTTTATCGCTCAGGAGCTGGGGCTGGCCCTGATACCGGTGATTAACAAGGTGGACCTGCCCAATGCCGAGCCGGAGCGAGTGGCTGAAGAGATGGAGGAGATACTGGTTTTTCCCACTGAGGACATCATCAGGATCTCGGCCAAGGAGGGATGGGGGGTGGGGAAGGTCCTGGAGGCCGT
>JASLQE010000146.1 GCA_030744635.1 Dehalococcoidia bacterium
TGACGGGGGCCGATAGCCGCATGGACCCCACCCAGGGGGAGCTGGAACAGTTTCTGGGCGATGGAGCCGCCGCCATCCTGGTGGGCGATGGCGAAGTGGTGGCGACTATCGAGGACAGCTACTCCGTTTCCCAGGAGTTCACCGATGTATGGCGTATAGCCGGTGACGCTTTCCTGCATACCTGGGAGGACCGTTTTGTCCTGGACGAGGGCTACAACAGGGCCATCCCCGAAGCTGTATCCACCATGCTGAACAGGCACAGCCTGAGTCCATCGCAGGTGACCCGTGCGGTCTTCTACGGGCCCAACCGGAGGCGGCACCAGGAGTTGGGCCGGCGGATGGGGTTTGCCCCGGAGCAGTTGCAGGACTCTCTGCTGGCCCAGGTGGGCAATACTGGTACCGCACTGCCTCTGATGATGCTGGTAGCTGCCCTGGAGGAGTCCCGGCCCGGGGACACGCTGCTGGTGGCGGGCTATGGCAACGGCTGCGATGTCCTGCTCCTGCGGGTTACCGATAATATCCGTAAGATGGCGGAGCGGCGGGGCATGCGGGGCATGCGGGGCTACCTGGCCTCTCGGAAGCCCATACCCAGCTACCAGAAGTACTTGCAGTGGAGGGGGATGGTGCCCGTCATCCCGGCGTCCCGCCCCGACCGCGATGCGACATCCGTGACGGCGGTGTGGCGGGAGCAGCAGCAGAACCTCGCCTTGTACGGATCCAGGTGCCGGCGGTGCGGTGCCCAGCAGTTCCCCATTCAGCGGATCTGCGTTAAATGCCATGCCAAGGACGAATACGAGATGGTACGCCTGGTGGATAAAAAAGTGAACATCTTTACCTTCACTCAGGATAACCTGGCGGCAGCGGTGGATAGCCCTGTTATTGTCGCCGTGGTGGAGTTCGAGGGAGGGGGACGGGCTGCCTTTGATATGACCGACCGGGACCCACAGGAGGTCCAGGTAGGCATGCAGGTGGAGTTCACCTTCCGCAAACTCTATACCGAGCGCGGCATACACAATTATTACTGGAAGATCAGGCCAGCTCGGTAAGGCAAAGGGGCGTTTTTACGGCAAGACTGGGTCGGTAATATAAGGCAGGTAAGGAGGGAGCCATGGCGGAGAGCATTAAGGATAAGGTTGCTATAGTGGGGATGGGGTGCACCAGGTTCGGCGAGCATTGGGACAAGAGCGCCGATGACCTGATTGTGGACGCCGCCTATGAGGCCTTTGCCGATGCCGGTATCGGCTCGGATGATATCCAGGCGGCCTGGGTGGGCACCATGTTCAGTGGTGCCACCGGAATGACCATCTCAAAGCCCCTTAAGCTCCAGTACATACCCATCACCCGCACTGAAAACGGCTGCGCCACCGGCTCGGAAGCCGTAAGGAACGCCGCCTACGCTGTGGCAGCTGGCGTATACGATGTTGTCCTGGCCCTGGGGTATGAGAAGCTCAAGGACACGGGCTACAGTGGCCTGGCCATCCCCTCGGGAGGCGGCCTGACCGATACCGCCGCGGGGGTCCAGCCCACTACCACTGCACCCGGCATGTTTGCCGTTATGGCCACCCGCTACTTTGCCCGCTACGGCCTCTCCCCCGAGGAGGGCAAGAAGATGCTGGGGATGATTTCTATAAAAAGCCACCACAACGGTACATTGAACCCCAAAGCACACTTCCAGCGGGAGATAAGCATGGAGCAGGTGATGAATGCCCCCATCATCGCCTGGCCCCTGGGCCTTTTTGACTGCTGCGGTGTGAGCGATGGGGCGGCGGCAGCTATCCTGTGCCGGGCGGACATGGCCCGGAGCTTCCGCCCTGACCCCATCCGTATCAAGGCGCTCCAGATTTGCGTGGGGGGTGAGAACCGCTTCAGGGACGACTACGACTATACCCATGTTGAAGAGATATATCGCTCCGGTGTGGGTGCCTACCGGGAGGCAGGAATAACCAACCCTCGCGAGGAAATCAGCATGGCAGAGGTGCA
>JASLQE010000147.1 GCA_030744635.1 Dehalococcoidia bacterium
GAAACCGTTCTGTTCAGGGAAGCCCTGGGAACGGGCCTGCCAGTCGCCCAGCCGGTGTTTCAGTTCGTCCATATCCTGCTATCCCATGTTCCCTATTTGGCTACCCCCGTGGTCTGTGCTCCTGTATGGCCGCCACCAGCTTTTTGTCCGTTCTGAGCCTACCTTGCTGATACGCCACCGGGTGGCATCTTTATCCCCCAGGCCAACGGCCCTTACCTGATAGAAGGATACCGAAAGAAAAAACCAGATTAAATCCAGCACGACTCCCAATACCAGCAGGAGCTTGGAGTACCGTACCAGTCTGCGGTCCGCGGCATAGAATTGCCCTGCGGCGGCCAGCACTCCTTCGCTGGGGAGCAGAAACCCAGCTAAAGCCAAAGCACCCTCAGAAGTCTATCCCCTTCCTGGAAAGGACCCCTTTGTGGAGAGGATGCCTGACCTCTACCATCTCCGTTAACGTGTCCGCCAGGGCCAGCACTTTGCCATCGGCGTAGCGACCGGTGAGGATTAGGTCTACGGCTTCAGGCTTGCCCCGGATAGTTTCCACCACCTGGTCCACTGTTATCAGGCCCCATGAGGCGGCCACATTCACCTCATCCAGCACCACAACATCGTAGTCACCGCTATGCATGGCCTGTCGCGCCGCCTCCAAGGCCCTCTGGGCCTCTTCTTTTTCCTCGGGCTTTACATTGTTGGGGTCGCAGAACTCTACGAAACCGAACCGTGCCAGGGTCATGTTTGGAAGATGGGCCAGGGACTGCTGCTCCCCGTAGGGGAAGTCGCCCTTCATGAAGAAGGTAAAATACACCCGTAGACCATGGCCCAAGGCCCGGATGGCCACCCCCAGGGCAGCCGAGGTCTTGCCTTTGCCATTGCCGGTGAAAACGATAACCTGTCCTGGGGTGTCTCGTAGTTCTTCCATAGAGATAAAGAGCTAAAAGGTTAGCGCCGCCCCCCTTGCGGGCTAAGGCCAGTCTATCAGGGGAGGTGTAGGCTGTCAAGCTGCTCTCGTCCAGAAACATGAGTGACACTATACTGGTGTCATGCATATCGTCAGTGGAAGGCTTCGGGGA
>JASLQE010000148.1 GCA_030744635.1 Dehalococcoidia bacterium
GCTGGGATCTGATATGGTCGGCGAAAACCGGGAGGACTTCAAGGAGATGGAAGACCCTTTCGGCAGTGGGGTGCGGGTGGGGCTGGCGCGCCAACTGACGCCGGATGTCTCCCTGGTTCATGCCATCGCCGCCGATGCCTATGGTAATGCTATACCCCCGTCCCCTTACGACGACCTGTGGGGGCCGCGGGCGGCCAGAGAAGTAATCCTCACCGTGGACAGGATAGTACCCACAAGTGTTATTCGCAATCACGCATCGCTGGTAAAGCTGCCGGGGCACATGGTAAGCGCCGTGTGCCCCGCACCTCTAGGCGCTCATCCCATCGGGGCTGTGAACCATGCTCTGGGGGATGAGGCGGGACACCGGGAGGACTTTGCTTTTCTGGAAGACTTTCGTACGGCATCCGCTGACCCCGGCAGGCTGGATGCCTGGGTCAGCGAATGGGTGCTGGGGACGGGCAGCCACGAGGTGTATCTGCAAAAGCTGGGGGACGAACGCTTGTCCCGGCTGCGGGCACTGGCCGGCCCCAATGCGTGGCGTGAGGAGATTGAGGAGATGGCGGGGGCTATTCCCACCACCCCCGATGCCAACCCCTTTGAGATGATGGTGGTTGCCGCCGGACGCTATATGGCACAACGGGTAAGGGAGGGAAGTTACCGGGTCATCCTCAGCGGGGTGGGCACCGGTGCCCTGGCCTCCTGGCTGGCGTACTATATTCTGCGCAAGGAAGGCTATCCTCTGGAGCTACTCACCGGCTCCGGCCAGTTCGGCTTCGCCCCCCGTCCCGGTCTGCCGGTGCTTACTAACATATCCAATGTGGCCTCCGCCAAATGGCTCTCAGACTGTGCCGAATCATATGGACTGCTGGTATGCGGGCCCCGCAGCCGGTGTCTGGCCGCACTGGGGGCTGCCCAGGTGGACCGTAACGGGAACATCAACTCCACCCGCAAGGGCGACACATACCTGTTCGGCCCGGGGGGAGGCAATGATTCCGCATCTATGGCTGCGGAGGTGGTGCTGGTAATGGCCCATGGCCGCTACCGGCTGGTGGACCGCCTTGACTACTGCACCTCTCCCGGTACCGGAGTGAGCGGTCTCATCACCACAGAGGGCGTGCTGGAGAGACGGGACGGCGAACTGGTACTCACCGGTTATTATCCTCGCTCGGGAGAGTCCTTAGAGAGTAGATTGCGGCGCATCAGGGAGGGCTGTGGGTGGGAGCTAAAGGTGTCCCCGGATATCAGGGAGGAGCCACCGGCCACCCTGGAGGAGCTGTATATAGTAAGGTTACTGGACCCCAAGGGGTTCTTTATCAGCGTTGCAGCAAAGGAGCGGTCATGAGGGTATCCATAGGCCAGGTTCGGGAGATGAAGCAGAAAGGGGAGAAAATCGTAGAGCTCACCGCCTACGAATATGCCACCGCCAAGCTGGTTGATGAGGTGGGTGTGCCCCTCATCCTGGTGGGCGATAGCTTGGGTATGGTGTTGCTGGGCTACGAGAGCACCATACCGGTGACCATTGAGGAAATGCTGCACCACTGCAAGGCGGTGACCCGTGGGGTGAAGACCGCGCTGGTCATCGGCGATATGCCCTTCATGACCTATCACACCAGTGCGGAGGATGCCCTGCGGAACGCGGGCCGCTTTATTCAGGAGGCCGGATGCCAGGCGGTCAAGCTGGAGGGGGGTGTAACGGTTGCTGAAAAGATACGGCGGATTGTGGAGTCCGGCATTCCGGTGCAGGGCCATATTGGCCTTACGCCCCAGTCGGTCAACCAGCTTGGCGGATACCGGGTGCAGGGGCGCAGCCCCGAAGCCGCCCTCAAGCTGTACCAGGATGCCAGGGCCGTGGAGGAGGCGGGGGCTTTCTCCGTGGTGCTGGAGACCGTGCCTGCTGAACTCTCTGCGTTCATAAGCCGGAAACTGTCTATTCCCACCATTGGCATCGGGGCCGGGGCGGGGTGCGATGGCCAGGTACAGGTGATTCACGACCTTCTGGGCCTGTTCTCGGGGTTCCTGCCCAAGCACGCCAAGCGGTATGTGAACCTGGGGGAGGCCATCAGCAAGGCGGTGTCTCAGTATTTTGAAGAGGTGAAGTCCGGCCAGTTCCCCACTGAGGAAAACAGCTTCACCATGGACGCCGAGGTAATTGCTGAGTTAGATAAGATTGTGGGATAATGATTACCTTTGATTACTGCTGTGAAAGCTGCTGATACCATCGCCGGGATGCGGCGTGCCCGGCAGGGGATGCGGGGCACTGTTGGCCTGGTGCCTACCATGGGGTATCTCCATGAAGGCCACCTGAGCCTGGTGCGGCGCAGCCGCCGCGACAACGACCACACCGTAGTCAGTATCTTCGTGAACCCCACCCAGTTCGGCCCTGCCGAGGACCTGTCCCGCTACCCGCGCGACATCCCTCGTGACATGGGACTGCTGGAGGAGCTGGGCACCGACGTAGTATTCTCCCCACCCCCCGAGGAAATGTACCCTGCCGAAGCCTCTTCCTGGGTGGTGGTGGAGAAAGTGACCGGTCCCCTGGAGGGGGCAGTCCGCCCCGGACATTTCCGGGGGGTGGCTACCGTGGTGGCCAAGCTCTTTCACCTCGTAGAGCCGCACCGGGCCTATTTCGGCCAGAAGGATGCCCAGCAGGTGGTGATTATTCAGAGGATGGTA
>JASLQE010000149.1 GCA_030744635.1 Dehalococcoidia bacterium
CTCATGGTTCCACCCTCCGGCCCCCCCTTTCTCAAGCCCCCTGTTCAAAAGCGTGCGCGGCCTTCAGCACTACATCGTCCTCCCAGTGGCGCCCCGTAAGCATCAGCCCCACGGGCAGGCCATCCAGGGAACCACAAGGTAGCGTGATAGAAGGGTGGCCCGTCATGTTAGAGGGGCAGTTGTTGGGGGTATATTCAAAGCCCTCCGATATATGTTCGGCCAAGGTGAGTCCCTCTTTGAGAGGCGCTGCCGCCTTCGGGGTAGTGGGCATGAGGAGGATATCCACCTGTTCCAATGTCTTATCGTAGGCAGCCTTCAGGACCCGGCGCAGATTCTGGGCCTTGGCGTAATAATGGCCATGATAGCGGCTGGCCAAATAGTGGCCCTGGAGGAGCCACATTTTGACCCCTGGTGAGAAGTCGTTTGCCCTTGCGCGCCGCGCCTGCCCGTAGAAGTCAACCAGGTGTGTGTCATAGTAATTGAACCAGCCATGCCCGTTGCCGGGGTCCTGAGCGATGGTAGCCCAAGTGCCCTCCAGCCGCATGCTCCGCCAAATATGGATTCCATCCCGGTGCATAGGCATAGAAACCTCCTGTACCTCAGCTCCGAGTTGCTGGAAGCGGCCAGCGGCCGACCTCACTATGTCATCAACGGCAGGGTCAGAGTGGAACGGTGCTGGCCAGCCGAAGCCTTCGCTGACCACCCCGATGCGCAACCCCTTCACGCTCCCGTTCAACTCGCTCATGTACGATGGCAGTCCGGCTGGCACTTCTGCCTGGCGCGGATCCAGTCCATCAGGGCCAGCCATGACCTCCAGCAGCAAGGCGCAGTCTGCCACAGTGCTGGTCATTGGTCCGACGTGGTCCACAGTCCATTCATTGGACAAACATCCCGTGTAGGGTACCAACCCAAAGGTGGGTTTCATACCTACTACCCCACACAGCGAGGCCGGGATTCGGATGGATCCTCCCTGGTCACCTCCGGTAGCCATGTCCACCTCCCCCAGGGCCACCAGGGCGGCGCTTCCGCTGGAGGAGCCGCCGGCCTGATACCCGGGTTTCCGTGGGTTGACCACCCCCCACGGGTAGGAGTTGTGGGAGCCGGCGGAGAGGCTGGAGCTTGTACACATGGCCTTGCCTACAATTTCCCCGCCGGCGTCCAGGATGCGGGTGACTATGGAGGCGTCAATATCGGGGATGAAGCCTTCCATAACACGGGTCCCGTTGGTGAGGGGGACACCCGCTACCGCCACCACGTCCTTGAGGGCAATCCGCTTGCCATTAAGGGGGCCCTCTGGCGCGCCCTTCACCGAACACCTCCACGCCCAGGCCCCATAGGGGTTCTCCTCGAGTGCGGGACGCCAGCCTCCCGTGCGGGGATAGCGCACCGGCAGCTTGGGCTCCACCATCTGGTCCACTCGGTCAAGGGAGCGGAAAGCGCCGTCAATCAGCTGGCAAAAGACCGTGGCCTCCTCGTCAGTCAGATCCAGGCTATAGTGCAGGGCTGCAGCTTTGAGGTCCTTAACGCTGGGTCTGCGAACAGGCATATGCCCCTCCCACTTGAATTTGCTCCAAGTGTAGTCCGCACGTTCCACGGTGTCAAAGAGGCCTTAGAGTAGCCTGCTGTCGAGGAGGACGGGGCAAAAAGAAAGGACTATAAAGCGGCACGGAGGTACGTCATGAGAATTACGCCATGAAATGTAAGAACAATGTTCCCCCTAACGCATCATTGAAGTGGCCAACAAAATGAGCGATGAGGCATTTGAAAAGTTCGTCATGCGGTGGCGAACACAGCACCAGAGAGTAGCCAACGCCCATAGGTTGGCAATATTGGAGGAGGCCGTTTGGAAAAACCTGAAGTTGTCTCAGAGGGATATGCAGTTTGAGCAAGTCAGGAAACTTAGCCGTAACCTGATAATCAGGGCTGTCCCGTGCCTTCTCTACAACCGCCAGGAAAGCGGGCCTAAATGGTGGGGTGCGCTTCCATGACCTGCGACGCACCTTCGCCAGCCTTATGCTGCTACGGGGAGCCAAGCCCAAGGTTATCAGTGAAGCCCTGGGGCATAGCTCGGTTGCCTTTACGATGGACACCTACAGCCATATAATTGAGGGGATGCAGGAGGACGCTATGGCCCTGCTGGACGAAGTACTGCCCCCAGGGGTAGCCCAGAAATATTGTGAAACAAAATACAACGGTAAAATAACGGCAAAAGTTAACATAACGGAGTTGAAAACCTGAGTTTCAAATAGGCGGAGGGGTGTCCGAGCGGTCTAAGGAAGCGGTCTTGAAAACCGCCGCCCCGGTTTCCCGGGGCCGTGGGTTCGAATCCCACCCCCTCCGCCAATCTAGGTATAGAAAGGGAGCAGGTGAAAGTCCACGAATACCAGGCTAAGGCTCTCATGGCTGAGTTCGGCATTCCTGTGCCCTGGGGTGGAGTGGCATCCACCTCTGAGGAGGCCAAAAAAGTGGCGGAGTCGTTGGGTGGTAAGGTGGTGGTCAAGGCCCAGGTACACGCTGGGGGCCGGGGAAAGGGGGGCGGCATCAAACTGGCCGAGACCCCTCAGCAGGCGGCGGAGATAGCCGCTACGCTGCTGGGCAGCCGGTTGGTAACCCCCCAGACCACCGCGAATGGCGTCCCGGTGAGCCGGGTGCTGGTGGAGCAGGCCTCAGCCATAGAGCAGGAGCTTTACCTGAGCATCGCTGTCCAGGGCGGCACCCCGTTCCCCGTGATGATTGCCAGCCTCGCCGGGGGCATGGACATTGAGGAGGTGGCCCGCACCACCCCGGAGAAAATCCACCGCGTGTTGGTGGACCCGGCCACCGGCTTTCAGCCGTTTATGGGCCGGCAGATGGCCTACGGCCTGGGGCTGAGCGGAGACCTCTTCCGCCAGGCCACCGACCTCATGGATGGCCTCTACCGGCTTTTCATGGCCAAGGACTGCTCCCTGGCTGAGATAAATCCGCTAGTGGTCACCGGTGAG
>JASLQE010000150.1 GCA_030744635.1 Dehalococcoidia bacterium
CCGGGGACAGGAGTTGGAGGAGGTGGGGATGGGCACCAGCCGGGGTGGGAACGTCAGGGCGCTGGTGCGGGGAGGATGGGGCTTTGTCAGCTTCAATGATATAGAGGACCTCCCGGCAAGGGTGGAGTTGGCGGTGTTTCAGGCGAGGCTGGTAGGCAAAGAGGACAGCCATTTCGCCACCGTGGACCCGGTGGTTGACCGGGAGGAGCCGGGGCCCGTGTCTCGTGACCCCAGCTACCTGCCGCTTTCGGACAAGAAAGCACTGCTGGACGAATACAACCAGGCCATGTGGTCGGTGCCTCACATCCAGACCTCTTCCATATTCTATCGGGATGGGTGGCGCCGGGTGCTGTTGGCCACCTCCACCGGAAGCTTCATCGAGCGTGCCAAAAAGGATATGGCCCTACGCGTAAGCGCCATCGCCCGGGACGGCGGCGAGGTGCAGCAGGCGGGCATAAGTGTGGGTAGCGCTGGGGACTTCAGTGCGGTGGAAGGTATGCACGGCCAAGTGAAAGAGTTGGCCCAGCGGGCGGTGGAGATGCTATCCGCGCCCTCTGCCCCCGCGGGTGAGCTGCCCGTGGTGCTGGACCCGATTCTGGCCGGTGTTTTCATTCACGAGGCATTCGGACACTTGTCCGAGTCCGACCACATATACGAGAACGATAAGCTGCGGGAGGTAATGGTGCTGGGCCGCCGTTTTGGGGGATCGCACCTAAATGTGGTGGACGGTGCCGCTATCCCCGGGCTGAGGGGTAGCTACAGGTACGATGATGAGGCGGCACCGGCTACCCGCACCTATCTTATTCAAGAGGGGGTGCTGGTGGGGAGGCTACATTCCCGGGAGACGGCTGCCCGTATGGGGGAGACCCCCAGCGGCAACGCCCGGTCCATAGACTACCGCTTTCCACCCATAGTGCGCATGACTAACACCCTTATTGAGCCGGGGCAGGCATCGCTGGATGACCTACTGGAGGGGGTGAAAGAGGGTGTATACGCCCGCAACTGGTACGGTGGCACCACCAGCATGGAGATGTTTACCTTTTCAGCCGGTGAGGCTTTCATGATTCGCAACGGCCGGCTGGCGGAGCTGGTGCGCCCGGTGATGCTCAGTGGCAATGTGTTTACCACTCTGGAGAACATAGATGCCATAGGCAATGACCTGGATATCAACCAGGGAGGAGGGTGCGGAAAGGGTGGCCAGATGCCCCTGCCCGTATCCAATGGCAGCCCACACATTCGCATAAGCAAGTGTATCTTGGGGGGCAAATAGTGGAGGAAGTGCTGGACAGGGCCAGGCGCGTGGCGGAGGAGGCGGAGGTCTTCAGCGTAGAGGTGGAGGAGACACCGGTGGTGTTTGAAGCCAACCGCCTCAAGCAGCTCATGACCCGGCAAAGCCGCTCTCTATCGCTGCGCTTGGTACACAAAGGGCGCACCGGCTTCTCTAATAGTAGTGGTGTGGAGGACGCTGGGGCATTGGTGGAGCAGGCACTTCAGGTGGCCCAGTTTGGTGCTGAGGCCCGTTTCCACTTCCCTACCTCGAAGGCGGGAACCGATGTGGAGATTTACGACCCCGCGGTGAAGCAGGTATCTCTGGAGGATATGGTGGCCCTGGGGGAGGGCCTTATTGAGGGAGTGCGCCGGGGGACGGCGGACCTGGTATGCGAGGCGAGGGTTAGCCGGGCGGTGGCCACAGTCACCATCGCCAATACCCAGGGTAGCCGCATCAGCTACCAGCGGAGCTATTTTGGACTGGGTGTGGAGGGGTTGCTGGTGATGGGAACGGACATGCTCTTTGTCGGCGACGGCCTCACCTCCTGCCGGCCCACCACAGATGCTTCCGCAGTGATAACCTCGGTGGTGCGCCAACTGGAGCTATCACGGAAAACCGCCCAGGCCCCTAACGGGCTTATGCCCGTTGTGTTCACTCCAATGGGTGTGGCCAGCGCCTTCTTTTCCCCCCTGGCTGCCGGGTTCAATGGCCGTATAGTGCTGCAGGGGGCGTCTCCCCTTAAAGATAAGGTGGGGGAGAGCGTGTTTGATGGCAAGCTGTCCTTGGCGGACGATGCTAACCAGGCCTACCAGCCCTTCAGTCGTCCCTGGGACGATGAAGGGGTGCCAACCCGCAGGATTACACTGATAGAGCGGGGAGCGGTAGACGGTTTTTTGTATGACCTGCAGACCGCGGGCCAGGCTGGCACCCAGAGCACCGGCAGCGCGCAGCGCCAGGGCCGCGGCCTGCCATCCCCGGGGGTCACTGCGTTCGTGGTGGCACCGGGGGAGACTACACTGGAAGATATGATAGCCGATATGAAGGAAGGGTTGGTGGTGGAGGGCCTGATGGGGGCGGAGCAGGGCAATGTGTTGGGTGGCGACTTCAGTGGCAATGTGTTACTTGGCTACCGGGTGGAAAACGGGCA
>JASLQE010000151.1 GCA_030744635.1 Dehalococcoidia bacterium
GGTATCGGTCTACCCTTATCCGATCCGGCCCCGGTCATCCTTCTCCGGGGGCAGGTCCTCCACTACGGGGCTGGCCCTTATCCCCACGGTCCAGATAAGGGTCCCGGTGGGCGTTACTACTCTATCATGGTCTATCTCCACTCCCTCTGGCAGGAGGCGTGTGACCCGGGAGCCCAGAAGCACCTCTATCCTCTTTTGGGTAAGGGTCTTCAGCGCGTAGCGGGCCAGGCGCGGGTCCATCCCCTCCAGAAGGTGGTCCTCATCCTGAATCAGCAAGAAACGTACCTGGGAGAGCGACACCGGGTAGTTCTTGAGAATGGAGCGGATAACGAAGTCCCGGATTTCGGCTATGAGCTGTACCCCGGTTGGCCCCCCGCCCACCACCCCCACCCTTGAACCCTCGCCCAGCCGGTGCCCTTTCTGAGCTATAGTACACAGAGTGTAAGGCCCTGCGTTTGGTGGGGCAAGGGGCTTGATACACGGGTGTCGGGGGCAAACTTGGGGCCTGCTGTGTTGGGGGGGAAAGACGGTTTACTCCCGCCCCAAGTGGTGGAAAACGCCGACAAAAGTCATTGATTAGCTAAGGTGACGCTGCTACCATTTAACATGGGGGTGCATACGGGCTATGGGGCCTGCTTGCTTGAGTGAAAGGAGGGTGACATCGCAGAGGGCGTATACAAGGTGATTGAACTGGTAGGTACCGGCACCGAGTCTTGGGAGAAGGCGGCCGCCACTGCTGTAGACCTGGCCTCCAAGACACTGCCGGACCTCCGCATTGCCGAGGTAGTAGAGATGGACATGCAGATTGAAGGGGGCAAGGCCATCAGCTATCGCACCAAGGTGAAACTCTCCTTCAAATACGAGGGAGGCAGTTAACCTCAGCCGGTCTGGGCATCTTCCCCATAAGGCCCAGCTTATCCTGCACAATGCCCATGTGATTACCCTGGATCCCGCCCGCCCTCGGGCCTGGGCGGTGGCTATCCGGGAGAGGCATATCCTCGCCGTGGGGGATGCACCCGATATGGAGGCGGTCACCGGCCCCGGCACCCGCACCCTGGACATGGCCGGGGCCACGGTGGTGCCCGGCTTCAACGACGCCCACTGCCACTTGCTGGGCCTGGTGCAGGGCCTGCTCAGCGTGGATGTCTCCGCGGCCGGCTCCATCCCCGAGATTCAGGGACTGCTCCGTGGCCGGTCGGCGGATGTGCCGCCTGGGCAGTGGATTGTGGCCACCGGCTATGACGACTTCCAGCTAAAGGAGGGCCGACACCCCCACCGCCGCGACCTGGACCAGGCCGCCCCCTCCCACCCGGTGCGCCTCCTGCACCGCACCGGCCATGCCTGGGCGCTGAACTCGGCGGCCTTGGAGCGGCTGGACATCCGTATAGATACCGAGGAGCCCCCCGGCGGACTCATGGAGCGGGAGCTGGATACCGGAGAGCCCAGCGGCGTCCTCTTCGGCATGGCTGATTTCCTGCGGGAGCGGCTGCCGCCCTTGGGTGAGGCTGAGCTTCGAGAGGGGGTCCAGCGTGCCAGCGATGCTTTCCTGGCGGTGGGCATCACCTCCATCCAGGATACCTCCCAGGCCAGCGGCCCGGAGCAGTGGCACCTCTTCAAGGACCTCAAGCGGGAGGGGCACTTTGCACCCCAGCTCACGGCGATTGTGGGCTTTCCCGCGCTGGACCTCCTGGCACAGGAGGCCCACACCCCCGCCACTTTGGAGGCCGATGCCCCGTGCCTGTGGGGGGTGAAGATCGTCCTGGAGGAGGCGACTGGCCGCCTGAACCCCTCCCCTGAGGAGCTGGATTTCCAGGTGTCCCGGGCACATGCCTTGGGCATCCCGGTAGCCATCCACGCCGTGGAGCAGGAGGCGGTGGAGGCGGCGGCCTCAGCGCTGGAGCGGGTGCTGCATGCGGACCCCCGGTCCCTACGCCACCGTATCGAACACTGCGCCGAGTGTCCCCCACCCCTGCAGCAGCGGCTGGCCCGCCTGAGGGTGACGGTGGTCACCCAGCCGCCCTTCATATACTATCGGGGGGACAAGTACCTGTCCCAGGTCTTACCGGAGGTGCTACCCTATCTCTACCCCACCGGCTCCCTGCTGCGGGCGGGCCTGCGGGTGGCGGGAAGCTCCGATGCCCCGGTGGTGCCCTTCAACCCCCTCACCGGAATCTATGCTGCCGTCACGCGTCGCACGGAGGGTGGAGGTGTGGTGGCCCTGGGGGAGGCCGTCACACCTGAGCAGGCCCTGGCCCTTTACACCACGGGTGCCGCCCACGCCGCCGGGGAGGAGGAGAGGAAGGGGAGCATATCACCGGGCAAGCTGGCCGACCTCACGGTGCTCAGCGCTGACCCCACCGCCGTCCCCCCGGACGAGATTAGAGACATACGGGTCACCATGACCATCCTGGGTGGCAAGGTAACCTTCAGTTAGATAGGCGTGGTTACCTCCAGAAGCGTTGCCGCCATTGCGACTCAAAGGAATGCGGCGATATTGCTGGTGAGTCTGTTTACGGAAGAAGGCATCGTACTCACCATCTCCTGGATAACCTCCGCCGCGCCTACAACATCTTTTATCAGCCCAGCCACCTGACCACAGCATACCTCGGAGCCTTCAGCATCACCCCCAGCTTGAGCATGGAATTGGGAATGCTCGTTCAGATACTCGCGTAGCTCTTTGGGGGAAGCACCGGCGGCCTTCATCTCCAGATAATTCTCCGTGAACCGGTTTTTCAGGTCTCTGGCCAGCATCATATCTTTAGGCAGGCTTGTTGTGCATGTATCGTCCCCGCCCACCACGGCATCTTTCACCGAGGGATGGGTATTGGACTCACGGGTGACCATAAAGCGCGTCCCCATATAAACACCATCAGCGCCCAGGGCCATGGCTGCCAGCACTCCCCGAGCATCACCTATTCCGCCTCCCGCCACGATGGGTATTGTCACGGCATCCGCAACCATGGGGATAAGGGCAAAGGTGGTAAGCTCAGTGAAGCCTTTGTGACCCCCGGCTTCAAATCCCTCGCAGATTACCCCATCCACACCCACCTCAGCCGCCTTTCTGGCATGCCTTGCGGTAGAGACGGCATGGAGGACGGTTATCCCTGCACCCTTCAGCGCCCTGGTATAAACATCTGGGCCTCCCACCGAAACGACTGCCACCGGGATGCCCTCCTCTATGGCCACCTCTACACACCTCTGGGAGTACTGCCGGCCGGTGCCGACGCCCACGGCGATATTCACTGCGAAGGGTTTCGCGGTGAGACCCCTTGTCTCCCTTATTTGGTTGCGCAGCCTCTCGCCGGTAAGTCCGACATCCGTTTCAATGGCCGTGGCCCCCGCGTTGGGTCCCAGGGTGCCCAGCCCACCTGCGTTGGATACCGTGGCCACCAGCGGTGCGCCACTTACCCAGTTCATCGGTGCCTGAATCACAGGGTATCGGATGCGTAGAAGCTCACAGAGGCGATTGCTTTCCATATCACTCCCTCCTGATATTGTTCGTCAGTATAGTATACTGACACTGTGTTCAGATAGCTAAAAACAGTAGCGAGGGGTTTCATGCAAATACAGCTTCATCATACGCACATATTTGCCTCCGATATGGAGGCCACCCTTGGATTTTGGCAAGATATGTTTGGTGCCAAGGTCTTGTTCGATACGGAGATAGCCGGGGCACGAAATGTGATGATAGCCATCGGTTCCGGCAGGATGAACATCTACGACCAGCCCCCTCGCGAGGGCAGGGGTGGTGCCTTTCACCATATAGGCATTCAGACGGATGACCTGGACGCACTCACAGAGCATATGAAGGGCAAGGGGTTCAGATTTCAGAGGCGGATAAGGGAGCACCATTACCTGCGATACATTATGGCGATGGCGCCCGATAATATCCTGGTGGAGTTATTCCAGGTACTCCCGGAGAGCGCTTCACCCGAGGGACAGAAGCCCCTGAAGCGGGCCTTTACTTTCGATGACATCGATTAAGGTGGTGTGGCGGGGGTAGCCCTCTTTTGCCCGCCCGCCCGTTAGATTATCAGGGGGGGGCAGAAGCCCCCCAGTGTCCCCCCAGAGACCGTGTGATGCAGGGGCGCTGCTTGCTGCGCCCTGGGGCAGGGCAAGCCCTACCCCTACATGGGAAATCCTGCCCCTCAGTATTGGTGATCGTTCCATCAAAAAGGCCCCCCGATAGATCGGGGGGCCTCAGGTCTACCGAACCGGGTCGCGGTCAGGCGGCGGTGCGCTGGGCCTTGCGGTCTATGCACACCCCCACGAAGTGCTCCATGCGCTCCTGGAAGTCCCTCATGTCAAAGGTGCTGGTGTCCAGGTTGCGGCCCTCTACGAAGAGGTTGGGGATGCCCAGCTCCGCCTCCACCCTGTCCTGCAGCACCTTGCGGGTGAGCACCGCTGCCACACAGCCCCACTGCTCGAAGTTGACGATGCCATCTACATTCAAATCTTTGCAGAAGTAAATGGTGTCATCCACCCAGCGGTTGGCCAACCCCGCCCAGGAGTTCATGGTGAGCGTACGGGCCTGGTCCTCCAGGGGGGTCAGTTTCCGGCCGTACTCGTTCTCATCGCCGAAGTAGCCCCTGGTGCCGAAGAAGCGGGCTGCCCCGCCCACCTGGAAATGGACCACCGAGGCCCCCTGGTTCTCCAGCAGCTTGAAGACATCAGCGAAGTAGGGTGCGGTGATGGTCCACATGATGCGCACCTTCTCCTCCTTGACCACACCCTGCCCCCTCTCCACTCGCTCCCCAATCTCGTCCCGGAGCGTGCGGTAGTAGTCCACCACTTTCTGTGGGTTGGGGAACTGGCTGGGGTTGCGAGGGAGTCGGAACACATCCTGCCCCGAAAGGGGGCACGGGGAGCGCTTGCGCAGCTCATAGATATCCCGCAGGTAGTCGCACGCCTCCTTGTCCATGGCGGTCAGCTCCACCATGCGGTCCTCGTTGTACTTGATGCCGGGCACCCGGCTCTCGGAGAACTCAACCCACTCCCCCAACTGGTCGTTGGTGTATGAGAGGAGCCTCTCGCTGGCCTCATCATGCACAGCGTCAATGTCGATGCAGAAGTGGTTAGGTGAGTAGTACTGGCCGATGGTGTGACCCATGAGCATTATGGGGTCGCAGGCCTGGTTGACTGCGATGGTCATGGCCGGTACGGGCACATCCTGGGCCAGCACCATGCCCACGCCGATGATGGTGCGGTCGCAGTGGTGGTCGGGGTAGCCTTTGGTCCGCAGGATATCGAAGTACTTGTCGGCGTTGGTCACCCGGTCGGCCTCATTCTGGATGGGGAGATAGTTGAAGCCCATGGAGGTGATGAGGGCGGGGATGTTGGGGCCGAAGCAGAAGGGCTGCCCCTCCTTCCACGCCTCCAGTTCGTGTGCCCGAAGCTCCATCTCCAGCTCGTAGAGCATACCGGTGGCCTTGAGCTTGGTGGGGTCCGGGTTCTCCCTTATATTTTTGACCCGCCGCTCCATCTTGGCATATTCGGCTTCTATGTAGTTCACCTTTCCCCCCTTTCGGGCATAGCGCCCACTCTACGCGTCTGGCTCCACCATCTCCAGGAAGGCTTGGACACGATTCCGTATCTGTCCCATATTGCTGGGTATATATTCCCGCTCCAGGCTGATGGCCTGGACACCGGCCTGTTTTACGCGGTCCAGGAAGAAGGGGCGTCGCATCTCGCGGGAACGGGAGTAGCGCTGTGCCAGCTCAATAACGCCGTGAATATTGAACTCCTTCACCCATTCCGCCGTCTGCTCTATCTGGGCCTCCCAGGCCACCATGCGGGCGGGGCCGGGCTGCCCTAGATAGCGGTGGGCTATGGCCCGCTGTGGGTCACGGCCGTCCAACTCCACCAGGCCCCAGTAATACCGACTACCGGTGTCGAAGTCGTCCATGGCCACCACGCAGCCGGCGTCTTCGATGACCTCCACATAGGCGGGGTTGTCGGCGAAATCACTGGACACCATTATGCGAGTGGCCGGGGAGGAGAGCTGGGCCTGTCTCTCCCTGATATATGGCAGCAAATCAGCCAACTCCTGGTTGAATCGGTCCACGGGCATCAGGGTGCCGGCTGTAGTGAGTCCCACCATCTCGGCACCGCTGAGGGGTGGCACATCCTGCTTGCGCATCTCATATACCTCAAGCATGAGGGAGCGCCGCCGGTTGCATACCTCTATGGCACGGGCCAGGTCTGAATCGGCTATCTTTTTGCCGGACAGGCCCTCCACCGCGGTCACGAACTCGGATATCTCACCGGCGTAGTACTTGATGGTCTGCTCTGAGGCGCAGTGGGGAAGGTGCAGGATATGGGTGAAACCGGTCTTGCCCAGGTGCCGCCACACATCCCACAGGCGGGTGATGTCCTGCTCCCAGGTGGTGGCTACAACCCCGTCCAGAAAGTCCATGTCGTTGTCCAGCAGGGACTGGAGCACATGGTTGCAGTACCCGCAGCTATTGGCGGAGCGGATTACCAGCGCATCATCTATCTTGTCGGACCATGTACCGCTTACCCGCCACGGCATGATGCCGGCTGCCACCAGTACCTCCACCGGGACATAGGTGCACGCAATACCCACCACCTTACCGCCGCCCTTCTTCCATTCCCGTGCCCACTGTGCCCGGTTCTCCGGTTGGTTAGAGGTGACCAGCTTCTGTAGCCTGGCTTCCGCTTCTGCGCTCAACGCCAACCGCCTTTCCTTGATGCTACATCAAAGATGCGCTAAATTCTATCTGTAGTGCCCCGCTTGAAGGTGCAGAGGGCCATCGGTATCGGTCTATAGAATGGATGATATGTCTCTGAAACCCGTGGTGTCAAATCAGTGCGTGGAGGTCGTTAAGCAAACCCTTTTTCTTCCCGCCCACCCGCCCAGTTTATATCTGTGGGGGGCACCCCCACAC
>JASLQE010000152.1 GCA_030744635.1 Dehalococcoidia bacterium
CGGTAACGGCGACAGGCCGGCCCGTCTCCAGGCGGCGGGCGAAGTCCTCCCGCGCGGTAAGCTGCGCCACGGTGAAACGGCGGGTGAGTGCAACCACATCTTCAAGCTTGAACTCTTGGAACCACTCGCTCTGCCAGCGCACCTCGGTACGCTCCTTATCCACCACCTTGAAGAACTGCTTCATGTAGGTATCAGCGTTCTCCAACACCTCCTGGTGGCTCAGCATGGTGCGGGTGTTGGACTGGCCAGAGGGGTCTCCTATCTGGGCGGTCCAGTCGCCGACTATGAGGATTACCTTGTGGCCCATCTCCTGGAACTGGCGCAGCTTGCGCAGCCCCACCACATGGCCCAGGTGGATATCGGAGCGGGAAGGATCAAAGCCCTGTTTGAGGCGCAACGGTTCCCCGTCCTCCAGGAGGCGGTCAAGCTCTTCCTCCACGATGATTTCAGCCACACCACGGTGGAGCAACCGGTGCAGGTCACTCATGGTGCTTTAATCTTCTCAGTTCCGGGTTCTTTTTCAACGGTCAGGAGGCTGCGGGCCAGTAATATGTCCCGCTCCATTTGGGCGACGAGCTGCGATACGGACTCAAAGCGCTTCTCCTCCCGCAGGCGGGCCACCAGCTTGATGGTGAGTACCTGGCCGTAGAGGTCGCCTTTAAAGTCCAGCAGGAAGGTCTCAACCGTACGTTGCCCGGTATTGAAGGTGGGCCGGATACCTATATTGGTAACCGAGGAATGCGGGCGCCCCCCCACGATGGCAGAGGTAGCATAGACGCCGTCCGCAGGCAGGGCCTGATTAGGAGGGAACGATATGTTGGCAGTGGGGAAACCCAGGATCCGACCCCGCTCCTCACCGCCAACCACCTGGCCGCTGAGAGAAAAGTTTCTGCCCAGCAACCGGCTTACAAGGTCCACATCTCCCTTGCCCAGGGCGGTGCGTATTGCGGTACTGCTGACTACATCCCCGTTTATGGCGGCCTGAGGTACGCGCTCCAGGGATAGTCCCATGCTTTGGGAAAGGGCGCTCAGGTGGGCGGCGTCCCCCCCGCGACCCCGCCCCAGGGCGAAGTCCGGGCCGATGACCAGCCCCTTCAGACGGAGGTAGCGCTGTAGCAGGGAGAGGAATTGCCCCGCATCCAGGGAGGAAAGCTCCTGAGTAAAGGAGACGGCGGCCACCACCTCCATACCCACATCCCTCAGCAGCTCCAGTCGCTCTTCTATCGGCATAAGGTATGTGACACCGCTCTCCGGGTACAGCACTTGGCGGGGATGATGGACAAAAGTGACCACGCCGGGCATGAGCCCGGCAGCCAGTGCCTGGTCCCGAAGATGGCCTAACAGGTGGCGGTGACCCAGATGGACCCCATCAAAAACACCGATAGAGAGGAGTGTATCCCTCTCTTCCCGATAACGAGTTAGCTCTTCCTCAATTAGCATGGACAGTACGGCAACAAATGGCCTTGTTTCCAACGAATGTTAGCACGAGGGCACATCTGGGGTCAAGGTAAGAGAAGAGATGCCTTAGCGTGGCGGCGGCACGGCCAGGGTGCGGCCTACCGCTGTGGCCACGGAGCGCACCTGGTCCATAAGGCGCTGGAAATTATCGAATGTGAGGGACTGCGGGCCATCTTTGAGTGCGGCATCCGGGTTAGGATGGGTCTCCACAATCAGCCCATCCGCCCCCGCGGCCACGGCCGCCAGGGCGAGGGAGGTGACCAGGTACCACTTGCCGGTGCCATGGGAGGGGTCAGCGATGATGGGCAGGTGGGAGTCCCGCTCTATTATGGGAATGGCCGCTATGTCCATGGTGTTCCGGGTATAGGTCTCAAAGGTGCGAATGCCTCGCTCGCAGAGAATAAGCTGCCTGTTCCCCTTGGACAGGATATACTCTGCGGCTAGCAGCCACTCCTGGATGGTGGCCGATATCCCTCTCTTGAGGAGAACTGGTTTCATGCTCTTTCCTGCCTCGTCCAGCAGGACGGAGTTCTGCATGTTACGGGCGCCTATTTGCAGGATATCGGCGTAGCCAGCAACGGTATCCACATCTTCAGGGGTGAGGACTTCGGTGACTATGGGCAGTCCGGTCTCCTCACGCGCCAGGGCCAGAAGTTTGAGGCCCTCTTCGCCCAGTCCCCGGAAAGAGTAAGGGGATGTGGAGGGTTTGTAAGCCCCACCCCGAAGGATGTTGGCCCCGGCCTCCTTCACGGCCCAGGCTGTGCTCAGTATCTGCTCCTCGCTCTCCACGGCGCAGGGGCCAGCCATGACCACCAGGGCATTGCCGCCAATGGTCACCCCGCGGACATCCACGATGGTGGCCTGCTCCTGGAACTCCCGGCTGGACAGCTTGTACTGCTTGGATATGGGGACCACATCCTCTACCCCGGGCATCCTCTCCATCCATTCCCTGATCTGCGGCTTGGTGGATACCTCTCCCACCACCCCGATGATGGTGCGCTCCACCCCTTGAGAGAGGTGACCGTTCAGGCCCTCTTCCCTGATTCGGGAAATCACTCCCTCTATCTGGTCTTCGGTGGCTTCCGCCTTCATAATAACAATCACGGTCCTACCTCTGTTGCATGTCAGCCCGGAGGCTGGTGGCCTCCCTCAGATAAACATGCACTATCTCGCTGGCCTTTCGCTCCGTGTTGACCAGCATCAAAATGCGCAGGCACCGGGGCAGCCCATGGGGGACGGCCATCTCATGGCCGCATAGCAGGGGCACATGGTCCATACCCATTCGGCGGGCGGCTACCGCCGGGAACTCCGCATTGAGGTCTGGTGTAGTGGTGAAGTAGATATAGGCTATGTCCTCGGCCTTTACCTGGTTGTCCTCCACCAGCTTTTGCAATAGCTCCGTGGTGGCAGAGAGCATCTCCTCTCTATCATTATCCTCAACGGTGATGGCACCCCTGATTCCCCGGCAACTGAGCATGTTTGTATGTTATCCCCGATAGAAACGATTAGTACTGAAATTTACCCTATCCCTTCCGCTATGTCAAGAAATAAAAAGGGGCACCGCCCCTGGTGTCCGGGGCGGTGCCCTTTGAAATACAGATTATGTTTACTTGAATGCGTCGGCCAGTATTTCCCAACGATGCTTGGCAGTAGCGGCAGGAAAGTGAACCAGGTGGCACTTCATGCAACTCTTACCACCTATCGCGTCGCTGAACTGCTCTATGGCCTGGCCATTGGGTGGATTGGCCGCCACCGCCTGCCCAAGCTGGTCAGTCATCCCCATTACACTGTCGTCCACAAAATATGTGCGGGGAATCTCTTTGCCCGTCTGGTCCTTGTGACACTGCTTGCAGGCGTTCTCCGTCAGGTTATTGAAACTGCCGCTGAAAACCTGGAAGTTCTGGCGGGCGGCATCCACCTGGCCCTGCCAGAGGTCGTTGCGAACGCCCGCGAAGGCTCCCGCCATAGCCATCATATATTCCGATAGATGCATAGACTCACCTGAGAACGGGTCAGTCAACTCCACGGCCTCGAAGTTAGCCTGGACCCCGGGAATATCCCCCTCCTGCAGGTCCACCATTATGCCTTCAAAGGGGCCGGCAAGTGCGAACATCTCAAAGGGTATACCGGGGCCGGGGCCGCGGGTGGGAAAAACTGGTCCAGGGATGCAGGCAGGGGGCCAGCGATATCTATGAGGATCTGTTTCTGGCCCTCAAGAGACGCCTTCTCGCCCTGCAGGGCAGCCACCTAGTGTAGTGTAGCCTATATATCATTCGCTTTGGCCACCTTCGCGAGGATGCGCTAAATAGCGGCCGTCCAGGTGAAGAGTTTGAGCGCTTTGTTCAGGAAAGCGTGCACCCTGCCAAACATATGCAACCCCTATTGAGCTACACTACACTAGGTCTTCAACTCGTCCACCCGGGGCTGCAGGTCGGTGCCGCAGGCGGCCACGGTAAGAAGCAAGAGCAACACACCCACACCAAGGGTGCACACGATTACGCCTTTTTTCATACTATCACCTTTTGTGTCTGTGCCTTACGGTTCATACCGTTAGGCCTAAAGTTTATTAGGCTCACTTATAGCGCATCGCCTGTAAGTGTCAACCCCACACGAGTTATGGTTTGACAGTCCTGCGGCGGGCTATCATAATGGTTCCCAAAGACTTCTCGGGGGAGGAGAAAGGTTTCATGAATGTTGCGATGGACCAGTTCGCTCAGGTAGCACGCTCTCCTGGCGACTGGCTCAAGGCATGGAAAGCCGGCTCCGGGAAGAAGGTCATCGGCTGCTTCCCCCTTTATATTCCCGAGGAGCTTATCCATGCAGCCGGCATGCTGCCGGTAGTGCTCCAGGGTAGCGACAAGCCCGTCACCCGTGCCGGTGAATACCTCCATTCCAATGTGTGCCACCCGGTGCAGGGCAACTTTGACCAGGCACTTCGCGGTGAGATGGACTATGTGGATGGCGTGGCCTTTGCCGATATCTGCGAGCAGGCAAAGCGCGCCTCCAGCCTGTGGCGGCTGTACCACACCTTCCCTTACCGGTTCAATTTCCTGTTCCCCCATGTGCTCAACTCCCCGGCGGCCTCGCCTTACATGATAAAGGAGCTGGGCCGATTCAAACGGTCATTGGAAGAGTTCTCAGGCCGTAAGATTGCCTCCGGGGCCCTGGCCCAGAGCATCGCACTTTACAACCGCACCCGGGAGCTGCTGGCCGAGCTCTACCGGCGGCGGCAGCAGTCGCCCGGCAGCTTCACTGTAGCTGAGGTGGCCCGGATTATGGCTGCCGCCCAGACCATGCCCAAAGAGGACTTCAACCCTCTGCTGAAGACGTACCTGGCAGGCAAGGATGCCACGGCCGGGGCCGGTGACCGTGTGCCGCTGCTGCTGGCCTGTAACCAGTGTGAGGACCTGGAGCCCGGCATGGCCGAAACAGTGGACGGGGTAGGCGCACTCGTGGTTAACGATGATCTTTACCCCGGCTACCGCTACTTCGCCACCCCGGTGCCCCCTGTGCAACAGAACGGGGACCCGCTGAAGGTGCTGTCACAGGCCCATTTCAGCCTACCCGCCTGCCCCACCCGCCATAACCCGGTAAATAACTGGGGCCAACACTTGATAGACAGGGCCAGGCAGAGCGGGGCCAAAGGGGTGGTGTTGTTGATGCAACAGTTCTGCGAAATCCACTATTTTGAATACCCCCTGGTCAAGGACCGCTTCGCTCAGGAGGGGATGCCCCTCCTCATGCTGGAGACCGACCATGGCGGGGCG
>JASLQE010000153.1 GCA_030744635.1 Dehalococcoidia bacterium
CGGGTGGAAGGCGTGGAGCAGGTGGACGCCGCTGAACGTTTCATAACGGTGCGCTGCCAGCCCCACAACCGACCCAGCTTGGCCCGGGCCGTTCTGGACCGGGGCTGTCTTCTGGTACAGATGCGCTCCAAGGACCTGACCCTGGAAGAGATTTACCTTCGCTATTTCACCGGGGGGGAGGAGAAGTAGGTGGGGGCTATTTTCTGGAAAGAGATGACCGACTATCTGGGCAGCCGCCGCTTCGTGGTGCTATTAGCCCTCATATCCCTCTCGGGCGTATATGCGGTGTTCGTGGCGGCGCAGACCATCCGGAGCGATGTAGCTAACGCGCCTACAGAGCTGGTGTTCCTGCGGCTGTTCACCACCGGTGCCGGGTTGCTCAGGCCCTCCTTTGTTACTTTCGTAGGTTTCTTCGGTCCTTTCATCGGACTGGCACTGGGGTTTGATGCCATCAGCGGGGAGCGCTCCCGGCGCACCCTGGGACGGCTGCTCGCCCAGCCGGTGTACCGGGATGCGGTAATAAACGGCAAGTTTCTGGCTGGTGCGGCCACAATTGGGCTGGTCTTCCTGACCATATTCCTCATCATCACCGGCATGGGCATGAGGCTCCTGGGCTATCCTCCTGGCTTGCAGGAAATGGCCTTCATGGGAGTCTTCCTGGTGGTGAGCGTGCTATACATCACCTTCTGGCTGGGGGTTGCCATACTGGCTTCGGTATTCTTCGAACGCCCGGTGCTTTCAGCCCTGGTATCCGTCGGCCTCTGGCTCTTCTTCAGCATGTTTATTCTCATGGTAGCCAGCTCCATAGCCGACTTCGCTGTAGCCGATACCTCAACCCTGGACCAGCAGATTAGCCATGATGGCATACAGCAGATGGCATTGCGGTTCTCCCCGGTACACCTCTTCCAGGAGGCCACCGTCACATTGCTGAGCCCCACGGTAACACAGGTGGCTACCATGCTGCTCAGCCCCCTTGGCCCCTACTCCCAGATAACACCCAGTCCTCTGTCCCTCTCTCAGACTATGCTCTTGGTGTGGCCTCACCTCATTGCCCTGGTGGGACTTACCGTAGTCACCTTCACCATCGCATACATACGGTTCATGCGGGAAGAAATCCGGACATAGCCTTCTGCAGCTTCCACACCACCCGCTGGGGGCCAAGCCCTCCAAACATAGTCCAACTGGGCGGGTGGGAATAACAATGCTCGTTAAACGACCTCGTCCACAAGGGCTTGAAATGCGGCGGAAAAAGGGATATCTTGGGTAACATGTTGCTTCCTCATCTGCCCAATGATGTGACATGAAAACCTTCGAATATGTCGCCCCAAACAGTCTTGCTGAGGCTGTTTCCCTTCTGGAAAGCGCCGGCCCATTGGCACACCCACTGGCCGGGGGCACCGATATCCTGCCGCAGATGCGCTACTTCCGTGTCCATCCGACTTTGGTTGTGGATGTCAAGCGCATCCCGGAGTTGCGCCGGCTAGGCTTTGCGGGGGACGGCCTACACATCGGGGCCGCGGTCTCCCTGGCCGATATCGCGGCCCATCCGGATGTGACCCGCCTATACCCGGCTATCGCTTACTCCTGTGGCCTGGTGGGCTCGGTGCAGATTAGGAACCGGGCCACCCTGGGGGGCAACTTGTGCAACGCCGCCCCCTCCGCGGATACGGTGCCCGGTCTTATCTGCCTGGGTGCCCGTGCGGTTGTGACCGGACCTGCTGGAACAAGAGAAATACCCGTTGAGGAGTTCAACATCGGCCCCGGGGAGACGGTGCTGGGAACCGGGGAGTTGCTGGTGAAGGTGGTGGTGCCACCGCCTCCCAACCGCAACGCCGTTAGCTACCTCCGGTTCACCCCCCGGCAGGAGATGGACATAGCAGTTGTCGGGGTGGCCTCCATGATAACGGCAAACGACGACGGCCTGGTTTCTCATGTCCGAATAGTCATGGCCGCCGTCGGCCCCACCCACCTCCGCGCTCACCGGGCGGAGAGTGTGCTGGAGGGGCAGCGGCCCACAGCGGAGCTTATCAACCGTGTGGCTGAGGAGGCCGCGGGGGAGTGTCGGCCCATCAGCGATGTCCGGGCTTCAGCGGAATACCGCCGCCACCTGGTGACGGTACTGACCAGGCGCACCCTAGGGGCCTGCGCAGCGGCCCAGGATATTAAGGTGTAGCAAGGCGGAGTCAGGTATGGGTTTAATGGACTTTATGATGGACCGTTGGATGAAGGGGCAAAGCTCTGAGCAGAGGCAGGAGATGCTGGGGTTCTGCCGCTCGATGCCGGGAGAGATGGAGCAGAGGTTCCTCGCTCAGTAGAAGTAATAGCCTCCGACCGGGGCCACCAGCTAAGGGAGACAAGTGATGAGGCAGGTTATAACGCTGACGGTGAACGGGGAGCAACGACAGGCCCTGGCGGAGCCTCGTATCACCCTGCTTGAGCTCTTGCGGGATGGGCTGGGGCTGACCGGCTCCAAGGAAGGGTGCGGCGACGGCAACTGCGGTGCCTGCACCGTTCTCCTGGACGGGAGG
>JASLQE010000154.1 GCA_030744635.1 Dehalococcoidia bacterium
GCTCCGGAGCTGGGACAGCACACAGAGGAGGTGCTTACAGAGGTGTGCGGATACTCTTGGGAGGAGGCGGTACAGCTAAGAGACAATGGCATCATATAGGGCTGATATTGTACATGGGTGTTCCCGTATGGAGGATCTGAGGGGTGAACCCCACCAGATAATTACCCCGGGCGGGTGGGCGGGAATGAGAATGCCCAGTAAGCATATAGGGTAACTTTGCAGACAGAATCGGTGAAAGGACAATGAGATGACACACCACATGCGGGGCATCCGCTCCATGCCCTTCCACATAATGGAAACCATTGACGCCGGCAGGGATCTGGAGGGGCTGGTACAGGACACCAAGAGGGACGGGCTGGTGTACACGGTGCCAGTGCTCAGGAACGCCGTTCTGGGGGGCCTAGGCATCCGGCGCAAGAAGACCGCTGAGAATGTGGTGGTGGTGGGCTGTGCCTGCTACGGGACGCTGGATGCCGTCATGTCAGGGTTTCGGCTCCTGGACGCCCTGGGCATAGACTATACTGTCCTGGACAAGGAGTACTGCTGCGGTGCGCCCATGATAGCCTTTCAGGTGAGGACGGGGGGTGACCGGGCCACCGGTGATGAGGCGGCTAAAGAGTTCATAGGCATGAATATAGCCCTGGCCCGTGAGATGGGGGCCAAGCGCATCCTCTATTTCTGCTTGTGGTGCATATACCTGGCCCGCCGCTTCTACCCCGACTGCGATGTGGAGCAGCTTTACTATCTGGATATGCTGGCGGAGCCTATGGCACAAGCATCGCTCAAGCTCGACCGCCCCACGGGGATTGCCTACTTCCCCGGCGGGCAGCACCGGAGCTGGGTCTATGCCCCCGACCGCGATTGGGACCTGGACTGGTCCACCTACCGGGGGTGGCTGGATAGGGTGGATGGGCTAAAAGTGGTGGACATCCCCAAGTACTGCTGTGTTATCGCCCCGGATGCCATCTTTCAGAAGGCGGAGCAGCATGATATGAGCACGGTGGTCACGCCGTGCATGGCGTGCTACGGCAGGCTACAGCGCAGGGCACCGGAGGGGGTGCGAGTGAAGTTCCTCTCCGACATGCTGCTGGAGGCACTACCTTCTGGTGGCTGAGGGCCGCCGGTTCCCTGGTAACAAATACGGAGGTAATATGCTGCAACCCGGGGCGTTACAGGGTGTAAAGGTTATTGACTGGTCCGTCTTTCAGGTGGGACCTTACTCAGCCGCCATGCTGGCCGATTTGGGGGCCGATGTTATCCATGTGGAGGAGCCGGGGCGGGGAGACGCCCTCCGGGGCATCAAGACTCTCTTCGGGGTGCCGCTAATGCTCAATGGCCGCCACCTGCTCTTTGAGGAGCACAACCGGAGCAAGAGGGGCATTACGGTAGACCTGCGCCGGGAGGAGGGGCGGGAGGTTATTTACCGCCTGGCGAAGGAGTCGGATGTCTTCCTCACCAACTACCGGCAGGCCGCCGTGGCTCGCATGGGCATGGACTATGATACCCTCAGGCAGCTCAACCCCCGGTTGGTGTATGCTCGGGCCTCCGGTTTCGGGTTTGAAGGCCCGGATAAGGACAGCCCCAGCCTGGACCTGGTGGCCCAGGCCCGCAGCGGGGCTATGATGGCCAGCGGGGAGGAGGGCTCCCCTCCCACTTTCCTGAGCCTGGGCATGGGTGACCGGGTGACCTCGTATCTGATAGCCTTTGGGGTGGTAACAGC
>JASLQE010000155.1 GCA_030744635.1 Dehalococcoidia bacterium
GGCCGTAGGTGCACACTACCAGGTCAAAGTTGCGACCCCCCATGGCCTGCTCCACGGTGTCCACGAAGTGGGGGTCGCCGTGGATATGCTCCACCTCGGACGGCAGGTCCACCTCGTGCTCGCCCCGGTGGAATATGGCCACCTGGAAACCCCTTTTGATAAGTCCTGCGACGATGTAGGGACCGGATGGGCCGGTGCCACCTACCACCAATGCTGTCTTGCTCATGCCTGCCTCCTTTTGACCCCCAGTTTAGGGGCGGGGGCAGCTTCCGGTCAAGGACAAAGGCAGGGCGGGACAACCTCCCGCCACCACCCAGGGTATGTCTTGGGGGAACCAATGACATAGAGTTGGACCGGTGGCTAATACATCCTGGATAGCACCTGTGGAGCGAGGGCGCAATGAGACCGTTCCCTGGCTTCAAGAAGGCGGCAACAATCAGGTGTTGGCCCGCTTGCCCAAACATTTGCTATGAGGCATACTATGCTTTATCTGCGGAGGTGGGCCATGACCAAGAAGGAATACCTCTCTGTGGTGGAAGGGTCGGGGCGAGTGGCCTCGGAATACCTGGACGGCATGGAGGGCATATACGAGCAGTTCCGGCTGCGGGAGCTGCCCGATATGCAGGCCCAAGTGAAGGATCGCTACGAGGCGGCGCTGTCCGAGCAGAAAGCCGTGCTCTCCGGGCTTCAGCCGCCCCGGGGACTGGCTGATTTCCACAGCCAGCTGCTACAGGCCTGGGAGCACCTGGCAAAGAGCCGGGAGATATTCTGCCACCCGATCCGCCCCGAGGAGTGGATACTGGGCCTGCGGGGAAGCCGGGGGCAGATGTGCCAGGCCATGCGCCTGCTCTACGGCTTCCGCCTTCAGATACCCGGCTTTGCCAGCCACTGGGTGACACCGGAGGCCCGCCACAGACTTAAGGAGCTGGACGCACAGGCTGACCCCCCCCCGGGAGTGCAACTGGGGTTGCTCTACCGTAACTGGGAACCGGAGCCACCCCGCTACACCCTATACGTGCCGGAGAACTACACCCCCTCCCGAAGCTGGCCGCTGGTGGTGGCCCTGCACGGCGGTGGTGGCAACGACCACGACTCTATTTGGCTATATCTGAAACACGCCAAGAGCAACGGCTATCTTGTATTAGTACCCAAGTCCATGGATGTAACCTGGACTTTCAGTGATTCCCAGGTGGTGCTGGCCGCCATGCAGGAGGTGGCCTCCGTGTACAATGTGGACCGTGGGGCCGTTTTCCTCACCGGGGTATCCGATGGCGGCACCTTCACCTACGAGTACGGGCTATCCCACCCGGAGGTGTTCGCCGCCCTGGCATCGGTGGCGGGGGGCTTTATCCCCTGGCCGTGGCACGATTTCGCCCATGCCCGCAAGATGCCGGTGTATATACTGCACGGTACTCTGGACAAGATAATTCCGGTGGAGTTCGCACACTCCGCCCGGGAGGTGCTGGGCAAGTACGGCTACCCGCTGGTGTACCGGGAGCTGGCGGACTGGGGCCATGCCTGGCCCTTCTCCAAAATGGGGGAGATTTTCGGCTTCTTCGAGGATGTCCGCCAGGGGCGCATAAGCACCCAGGCGGCCTGAGTACCTTTCCCCTTACAACC
>JASLQE010000156.1 GCA_030744635.1 Dehalococcoidia bacterium
CGGCACAGCCGCTGGCAGTGCTCCCCTGAGGTGAAAACCGTAGTGCTGAGGCTCTCGTAAAGCTGCTGCGTCTTACGGGTCACCGGTGGCAGCGAAGGGTGCAGGATGACGAACCACTGTTCCCGGAGGGAGGGCAAAGGGGTTACCTGCTCCCCCCGGCCCCGCCCCAGGGCCGTGCCCCCGTAGAAGAAGAAGGGGGTGTCCGAGCCTTGCCCTGTTGCCAGCGGCATCAGCTTCTCCCGTCCCCACTCCAGGCCCCACAGCCGGTCCAGGCCCATGAGGGTAGCGGCGGCATCGCTGCTGCCCCCCCCCAGCCCCGCAGCCACCGGGATGGATTTCTCCACTATGATGCGAGCGCCATCGGGGCACTCCGAGGCCTCCTGCAGCAACCGGGCCGCCTGGGCCACAGAACCGGCGCCCATATCAAAGAGCGGTGAGTCCCCCTCCACCAACACGGTATTCGCAGGCCCAAAAGTGAGGCGGTCCTCCAGCCCCACTGCCTGAAGCACGGTGGCCACCTCGTGATAGCCGTCGGGGCGCTCCCCCAAAATCTCCAGCACCAGGTTCACCTTGGCCGGAGCGGTCAGGGTGAAGTTCACCCCTGCCCCCCACCGAATGCGGCCCACACCCGTGCCCACTCCTCCAGGGACAGGGTCTGGGGGCGGCGCTCCGGGGAGATTCCGGCCCTCTGGAGGCCCTCCGCCACCGCACTCGTCCCCACCCCCAAACCGTAGGCCAGGGAGTTACGGAGCTGCTTGCGAGGGGTGGCGAAACCCGCGCTCACCACCCGCATAAAGGCATCCGGCTCCACATCCACTGCGGGATGAGGGAATACATCTAATCTCATAAGGGCCGATTCCACCTTCGGAGGCGGATAGAAGCTCTGTGGGGATACATAGCCCATTATCCGGGGTTGCGAGTATAGCTGAACGGAAATCCCAAGGACACTCAAGTCATCGGCGGGAGCAGCGATGGCCTCAGCCACCTGCCGCTGCAGCATGAGGACCATGAGCTGGGGACGGTGCTCCGCCTCCAGGAAATGGCGGAGGATGGGAGAGGTTATGTAATAGGGGATGTTGGCTACCACTTTATAAGGGACATCGCCCACCAACGATGCCGGAGGTATCTGCAAGATATCACCCGGGACCACCTCCACCTGGGGCAAAGACGCCATCTGGTCCCGCAAGTTGGCCGCCAGCATAGAGTCCAGCTCCACAGCCACCACCCGGCCCGCCTTCTGGGCCAGGGCGCGGGTGAGCACACCCAGCCCCGGTCCCACCTCAACCACCACATCCCGGGGTCCCAGTTCCGCGGCGTAGAGGATGCATTGCATCACCCTGCCATCTACCAGAAAATGCTGGCCCAGGCCCTTCAGTGGTCGCTTCCCAAGCTGGCGCAGCAGGCCCCCGACCTGACGGGATGGGTCTCCCCGCTTGTCCGTCCCCCTCCCACCGGCTTTGACGGTCAATAAAACGGTCCCCCCGGCTGCCGCGGCTAAACCTTCAGGTTAAGCACCCTTATGATATTCTGCATAAGGACCTTGTCCATCACCTGAGGGCTGTATTCCAGGGCCTCGAAGTCATTCAGCCAGCGCTGGGGTTGGATTTCGGGATAGTCCGAGCCGTAGAACATCTTATCCTGGAGTCTGCCCCCGATTTCCCGCTTGAGACTATCGGAGAAGTACTTTGGCGACCAGCCGGAGAGGTCATTGAATACATTGGGCTTGTGGAGGAGTATGGCTATCATCTCCTCCTGCCACGGCCAAGCGGGATGGGCGCAGATAATGGTAAGGTCAGGGAAGTCTGCGGCCACATTGTCTATATGGGGCATAGGCTTGGTGTACTGAAGACGGAAGCCGCCGCCACCGGGCATTCCCGCCCCGGCCCCGGTGGTGCCCACATGGAACAGCACCGGTATCTTGAGCTCTACACACTTTTCGTATATGGGATAGAAGCGACGGTCGTCTGGGAAGAAGGCCTGCACGGCCTGCTGGAACTTCACCCCAATCATGCCCAACTGCCTCACCGCCCGGTCCACCTCGTCAACGGCTTTCTGCCCCTTCCAGGGGTCGCAGGCGGCGAAAGAGCCGATAAAGGCATCCGGGAACCGCTTCACCATGGAGGAGGCGTAATCGTTGCCGGCGGTGGGCCAGCCCGTGTTGGTCTCGCAGTCAATGGGCATGAGCACCGCTTTGATGTCCATGTTGATGAAGTCCTGAGCCATCTCCTCGTCGGACTTGAATACCACCTTCATGCGGTAGTACTTCTCCATGGCATCGATTACCGCAGGGTCTTTGACCAGGTAACCCCGTTCCGTGCTGAAATGGATGTGGCTGTCTATAGCTTTCATTGGTCCTCCTACATCATAGTATAGCCGCCGCTGACGCTGAGGGTCTGTCCGGTGATGTAGTCAGCAGCGTCAGAGGCGAGGAATGCCACCGCCTTGCCGATGTCCTGGGCTGTTCCCAGCCGGCGCAGCGGATAGGACTTGGCGATACGCTCGCGAATCTCGGGGGTATTCCAGGAAGCACCGAAGCCCCCAGGGCCCCACATGCTCTCGCCCCCCACCTCGTCCGGGTTGTCCGGCATGGTGGTCCCAGGGCATACCACATTGAGACGGATATCGTAACGGCCCACCTCCCGGGCCAGGGTCTTGGTTATGGCGATAACGGCCCCCTTGCAGCCGGCATATACCGCCTCCCGGTACTCCCCCATGCGCCCGGCGTCCGAGCCTATGCTGACAATGCTGCCCCTCTTCTGGGCAATCATGGTATCCAGCACCGCCCGGGTGCAGTTAATCATGCCCCACAGGTTGAGCTTTATCTCCTTCTCCAACTCCTCCCGAGCTTTTTCAATGAAGAGCCGCTCAAAGGTCCAGCCCACATTGTTCACCAACACATCAACTGCGCCAAAGGTGTCCACCGTCTTTTTCACCATGGCCTGCACACTGTCCGGGTCGCCAACATCGGTACGTACGCATATACATTTGCCGTCCAGCTTGTTGCCTTCCTGAACCACTTTCTCACCCTGCCCCTGGTCGATATCGGCGATAACCACATTTGAACCTTCGCTGGCGAAGGTGAGGCTTATCGCCCGGCCGATGTTTGAGCCTCCGCCAGTGACAATCACCGTTTTGCCCGCCAGGCCCAAGTCCATTCTGCCCTCCTTTCGCAAGGTTTTGTAAGAGGGCCGTGCACCCCTCTTCGCTCCCGCCGCAGGCCGTCTTTCCCGCAGAATAGCTCAGGCCAGGCGCCCCTGCGGCACCCAGGGATGGCCACTAACCGCTGCTTCCTTCCGGACCTGACGGGGTTCATGGTACCCTGCCGCGCAGGACCCAACCCTCAACGCCACCGCAGGGAGACCGACACCCAAAAGCCGCAGACCTCAGTAGGGGAATTCCACCCCGCTGTAGCGGATTGCGGGTACAGGGCACCGCTAACTCCCCGTATAGCACGACCCCCAGGCGGATGGTAGCATAGGGCCTCAGGGGTGTCAATCGGAAAAAAGAAGGCATTCCGGGCCCCGTTTTCTTACCGGATAAAGCCACCCGGTAGCCCTTGGACGCAGCAAGCAGCGCCCCTGTACCTGCTGCCGCCCGCGCCACCTGGGGAACTTGGGGGGCTTCGCCCTCCAGACCCAATTGCCCGGGTGGGTCGGACAGACAAAGACCTGGGGCCGAGGATTG
>JASLQE010000157.1 GCA_030744635.1 Dehalococcoidia bacterium
CTCCCCCCGCCCCTGCCCCCGCCACAGGCGGTAACCGGCAAACACCAGCCCCAGCCCCAGCAGGTTGGCCGTAACCAGGTAAAGCCATCCCAGCGACATCATAAAATAACCCGCCCAGGACACGGCATAGAGAAGAAAACACAGCCCCCAGAGCACCTTTACGGCATCGGCCACACGCCATGATACCGGGAACATCCTCACCCCACCCCCCAGGTAGTCCTCCCGGTAGGCCAGCATCAGACTCCATACATGAAGGGGCACCCATACCAGCACCAACAGCACCAGGAAAAGAAGGGTGGGGCTAAGGGCGGGATTCACCACCAGCCAGCCCACCAACACGGGAGCCGCTCCGGCCAGGCCGCCCAACAGGTGGGTGAACCCGCTCTTGCGGCCCACCAGTGATGCCACAGTTCCCACCAGCCCGACCACGGCGGCCCACGGGTTAAGGAGCCAGGCGAGAAGCAGGCCCAGGGCGGTCAGGCCACCGGCATAGGGCACCACCATGGCTGTGGGCCGGATGCGTCTCGAGGGCAGCGCCCGGCCCCGGGTGCGCTCCATACGGCCGTCCACCTCCCGATCCAGATAGTTGGTCAGGCCGTTTACACCGCCGGAGCCGATGGCTATGGTGGCCACCGTTACCAGCAGCATTTCCAGTGAGAGGCCCCCGCCACTTGCCACGACGGCCGTGGCGACGCCGATGAAGGTAATCATTGCGGTCTCCCGCGGTTTCAGGACCTCCAGGTATCCGGTTAGTGGCCTGTGTATGGAGGCAGAAGGAGCAGCCGGATGTGGCTGGGTCATGGCTGGACAAGCTCCTCCAGCACCGCTTCCACCTCCGCGAACGGCACCGGGCGTACCGTGGTCTTGCCGGTGGCGGTGAGCAGCACCCACCGCACCTCACCCTCCTGGCTCTTTTTATCCAACTCCATCGCCTTATCCACCATCGCCCGGTCTACGCCGGAGCAGCGGGTGGGCAGGCCGAAAACCGTGAGCAGGCTCTCCTGGCGGGCCACCAGTGCCTCACTCACCAGCCCCAGGCGCTGGCTGAGCCGTACAGCCCCCATCATGCCTATCGCCACCGCTTCGCCATGGAGGAAGCGGCCATAGTCAGTGGACGCTTCCAGGGCGTGTCCGATAGTATGACCGTAGTTGAGCACCCGGCGGAGTCCGGACTCCCTCTCATCCTGGGACACCACTGCGGCCTTGGCGGCGGCGCTGAGGGCCACCGCCCTCACCGTCATCTCCGGGTCCAGGGAGCGCAGGGCCTCCACATGGGTCTCCAGCATGTCCAGAAGCTCGGTATCCAGAGTGAACCCGTGCTTTATCACCTCGGCCCACCCGGAAGTAAGCTCACGTGTAGGGAGGGTGGACAGGGTGGAGACATCGGCCAGCACCAGAACCGGCTGGTGGAAGGCCCCGATGAGGTTCTTGGCCCGGGGATGGTTGATCCCGGTTTTCCCCCCAATGCTGGCATCGGTCATAGCCACCAGGGAGGTGGGCAGCACGGCCCAGGGCAGGCCCCGCAAAAAGGTAGCGGACACGAACCCGGCCAGGTCACCGACCACCCCGCCACCCAGTGCCACCACCAGGTCACTCCGCTCAATCCGGTGCTCTACCAGGAAGTCGTAGATACACCCGGCCGACTCCAGGGTCTTGGAGGCCTCGCCGGGGGGCACCTCATAGTGAAGCACAGGGAAGCCCGCCGCCTCCAGGGCACCCAGCACCGCCCCCTCATAGAGGGGGGCCACCGCCTGGTCGCTGACTATCACCACACGGCCCTCCAGGCCACTCTCCCGCACCAGCCGGCCCACCTCATCCAGGCACCCCCATCCCATCTGGACGGGGTAGTGGTGGGAGCCGGTCTTGACTTCAGCAGCCGGGTTTAGCAAGGCTCCCCCTTCCACATCCGCCAGCAGCGCACCACCTCCTGGCTTGCCGCCTCCACATCCAGACCATCGGTCTTGACGGTAAAATGGGCGAAGGCGTAGAAGGGCTCCCGGACCGCCTTCAGTTCCTGTATGCGGCGCAGGGGGTCGGGCACATCCAGCAGGGGGCGGATTACCGGCACCACCGGGTTATCGGCATCCCGGAGCAGGCGGTTATAGACGGTACCCGGATCTGCGTCCAGGCACACCACTATGCCCATCCGACACATCAACTCTCGGTTGTCGGCGTCCAGCACGGCACCCCCGCCCGTGGCAATGACCACCTCATCCTCCTGGCACGCCTGCATCAGGGCCTGTTTCTCAATCTCCCTAAAGACGGGTTCGCCGTCCTGAGAAAAAATCTTGGGTATGGGCTTACCGGCCAGCTTCTCTATCTCAGCATCCGTGTCCACGCACCGCCAGCCCAGCAGCCGGGCCACCCGGGTGCCCACCTGGGTCTTACCGGTGGTGGAGAAGCCCACCAATATGATGGCGGAGGGCACCTGGCTCAAGCCTCCACCTCCAGCGAGCCCAGGAAGCCGTCATAGTTGCGGCGGGTCTCCTCCAGGCTATCGCCGCCGAACTTCTCCAGGAAGGCCCCGGCCAGCACCAGGGCCACCATGGCCTCGGCCACCACCCCGGCCGAGGGCACCACGCACACATCGCTGCGCTCATGGTGGGCCTGGACCTCCCGGCCCGTGAGCAGGTCCACCGAGGGGAGGGGGTTGGCCAGGGTGGGAATGGGTTTCACCGCACCCCGCAGGACTAGGTCCTGCCCGTTGCTCATACCACCCTCAATCCCCCCGGCACGGTTGGTGGCCCGCGGGAAAGGGGAGGGACCACCCCTCTGGCCCGAAGGGGGCAGGATGATATCGTGGACCTGGGAGCCGCGGCTATTGCTGGCCGCGAAGCCCAGCCCCACCTCCACCCCCTTCAGCGCAGGGATGCTCATCACCGCTCCGGCCAGCAGCCCGGCCAGTCTGCGGTCCCAGTGCACATGGCTGCCCAAACCCACCGGCACCCCGGTAACCACCACCTCGAACACACCCCCCACCGAGTCCCCGGCCTCCCGGGCGGACTCGATAGATGTCACCATCTCCTTTTCCGCCTGGGGGTCGGCACAGCGCAGGGGGGACGCTTCCACAGCCTCCCAGTAGGGCAGGGCAAGCCCTGTCCTACTTGTCGAACTCCGTGTCGGAGCCCCTACCTGCTCCGCCGTGGTACCGCCTATGGCTACGGTGTGGCTGTGTACATATATGGAGAACTCACCCAGGAGGCGGCGGGCGATGGCCCCAGCGGCCACCCGGGCCGCAGTCTCCCGGGCGCTGGCCCGCTCCAACACAGGGCGCACATCCCCCCAGCCATACTTCAGGGTGCCGGCGAGGTCGGCATGGCCGGGGCGGAGGCGGGTGACGAGGGGTTCCTCCTGCGCCACCGGCTCTGCAGCCATCACCCCCTGCCACTCCTCCCACTCTTTGTTAGCAATGATGATGGCGATGGGGCTGCCCAGGGTGAGGCCGTAGCGGATGCCGGAGAGTAGCTCCAGGGAGTCGGTCTCCAGGGCCATGCGGGGGCCGCGCCCGAAGCCGGCCCGGCGGCGGGCCAGGTCGCGGGCGATATGTTCACTGGTGAGGGGTAGCCCAGCCACCATGCCCTCCACCACCGTCACCAACCCCCGGCCATGTGACTCCCCTGCGGTCAGGAAGCGCAACACTTCAAGTCTCCTGCATCCTGCTTCAAGCTCAGGACAGCGCCCTGCGGGCGGTTTGGAACATTATGTCCACCGGTGCGGGGCGACCGGTCCACATCTCGAAGGCTGCCGCACCCTGGTATATCAGCATAGTCAGTCCCCCCACCACACCGGCACCGGCCCTCCGGGCCTCCCGTAGCAGCGGGGTCTCAAGGGGATTATACACCAGGTCGTATATAAGGGCACCTTCTGGGATATCCCCGGCAGCAATGGGTGTCTCCGCCTCAGCGGGACTATGGAGCATGCCCAGGGTGGTGGCATTGACCGCCAGTTGACACCATTTCATTGAGTCCGCCTTCTCCCCCCAGGGATGTGCCTCTACCCTGTCGCCGAAGCGATTAACCAGTTCCTGAGCTAACTGCTGTGCTCTTTCAGCTCCGCGGTTGACGATGACCAGCCGGGAGGCCCCGGCCTGCAGTAGGCCTAAGGCCACCGCCCGGGCCGCACCCCCCGCCCCCAGCAGCAGGGCGTTCTTGCCTTTCGGGTCAAAGCCTCCCTCCTCCCGGAGGCCGCGCAGGAACCCCGCCACATCCGTGTTGTGGCCCACCAGCTCCCCTTCCCAATTCATGACGGTGTTCACAGCACCTATCCCCAAGGCGGTGTCCTCCACGCTGTC
>JASLQE010000158.1 GCA_030744635.1 Dehalococcoidia bacterium
ACCTTTTCCTGATAGCGGGCGCGGTGGCCGCGCTATCCGTCCTCTGCGCCGCCCTGGTCACCGAACCTAAAGACCACCCCTCCCAGCCGAGAGGCCCTTTGTTTGAGGTGCCAGCGCTGTTTCCCTCCGCCATGATGTGTATGCTGGCCCTCACCTATGGCTCCATTGTCTCGTTCCTGCCCCTTTTCGCCATGAGGAGGGGGCTGGAAAACCCGGGCCTGTTCTTCACCGTGTTCGCCGTAGCCCTGGTCCTCACACGGGGCCCGGCGGGGCGTGTCTCCGACCGCTACGGACGCGGGACCACCATTGTTCCAGGGCTGCTGCTGGCCGCCGTGGGGCTGGGGCTCCTCTCCACTGCGGCCTCCCTGACCACCTTTATGGTGGTGGCTGTGGTATATGGCCTGGCATTTGCCCTGGTCCAGCCCGCCCTCATGGCCCTCGTCGTAGACCGGGTGGTGCCTGAGCGCCGAGGAGCGGCGATGGGCGCCTTCACCGGCGCTATGGACCTGGGCATCGGGGCCGGGGCCTTCCTGTGGGGTTTCGTGGCCCAGATAGCGGGCTTCCCCGCCATGTACCAGTGGGCCGGCGTGGCCGCCCTGGTGGCACTGGGCGCATTCCTGGTGGGTAGCCGCAGAAAAGCCGAAGCCTAGTAACCAGCAGCCTGCGGTCTGTCCTCACCCGGTGTATTCTGCTAAACTGGATAATCAAACAAGGGGGATACATGTCGTTGGACAAGCTGGACCTTACCGGCAGACAGGCCGTTATTACCGGTGGTGGCTCCGGGTTGGGCCGGGCCATGGCCCTGGGGCTATCCGCCGCCGGTGCGGATGTGGCCGTGTGCGGACGCCGCCTTGCCCCTCTTGAAGAGGTGTCCCAAGAGGTGAAGTCCCGCGGCCGCCGCTCCTTGGCCCTGACCGCCGATATCACCAACCCCAACCAGGTGAACGACATGATAGCGAGAGTGTTGCAGGAGTGGGGTGGCGTGGATATCCTCATCAACAACGCCGGGATAGTGCGGGAGTGGACCCCCAAGCCCCTGTGGGAGACCACCGACGAAGAGTGGCGTGTGGGGATAGACACCAACCTCTCCGGCGCTTTCTACTGCTGCCGGGCGGTGAGCAAACACATGGCAGAGCAGGGCAGGGGGTGCATAATCAACCTGTCCTCCGGCTTCGGGATGCGGGGACAGCGCGAGAACTACATGTACTGCGCCGCCAAGGCGGGCGTAATCAACTTCACCCGCTCCCTGACCCTGAGCCTGTCCGGGTACGGCATCCGCATAAACTGTATCGCCCCCGGCTTCTTCGCCACCATCCCCGAGGTGCAGGACTACTCCTACAGCGGCCAGTTCATTCCCATCGGCCGGGTGGGAGACCCCGGCGAGATTGCCGGGCTGGCCGTATACCTGGCCTCGGACGCCGCCGCCTATATCACGGGTGAGGTATTCCTGGCGGACGGAGGAGCGCTGGCGGGAGGCTATGCCCCCACCGGTTCAGCCCCCCTTCTGCCCCTGGAGAGCGGTCTATGACGGAGGAATTGCTCTC
>JASLQE010000159.1 GCA_030744635.1 Dehalococcoidia bacterium
AGGTGGAGGAGCAGACGGTTGCGGATGCGGTGCGAGGGGTGGCCGAAATGACGGAGATGGACACAGTGCCCTCCGTCCTCGTGCTGGATACCCTCCGTAGCGCCCTGTGGTGCTTCTTGAACACGGACTCCCTGGAGGGTGCCGTGGTGCGGGCCGTAAACCTGGGTGAGGATGCCGATACCACCGGGGCCGTCACCGGTGCCCTGGCCGGGGCCTGGTACGGACTAGGGGCCATACCCGCCCGGTGGCGGGCGGGCCTCATGGGCGCTGCGGAGATAGCTGAGCTGGCTACCCGGATTCACAGTATAGCGGTGGCCACCCCGTGGTGCGGCGAAGCTCCTTCAGCCCCGGTTGGACTCTTCGGTAAACCTTTGCGATAGGCCCGGATGATATCATGGCGGCGCAGCACGCCCAGCAGGCGTCGCCTGTTCTGGCGGTCCACCACCGGGATGCGGGCGTAGTCCTCAATGGCGGTGGCCATAAGCACCTCGTATAGGGACTGGTCCGGGAAGGCCGCCACCGCCGCCTCGGTGGTTATATCGCCCACGGTGGGTAGGCCCTCCTCCTTCAGGGGTGCCCGCTCCACATCCTGCAGGGTCACCACACCACACAAGCAACCTTCGGCGTCGGTGACGGGGAAGCCGTGGTGCCCGGAGCGGTTGAGCTGCTCCAGCAGCTCCTGGATCGACATTGAGGGAGGCACTGTGGGTAAGTCCCGGGTCATCGTCTCCCCCACGGTGATGGTCCGCATAACATCGGCCACCTCTTCCCGGTGGATATCTATCCCCTGCCGCAGAAGCCTGATGGTATAGATATTCTCCTGGTTGAACCCCCGGGCCACGGTAGTGCTGATTACGACCGCTGTCATAACGGGCAGGATTATCGCATAGTCGCCGGTCATCTCAAACAGCATGATGATGGCCGTGAATGGGGCCCTGGCTGAGGCCGCGAAGACGTCGGCCATGTCCACCATCCGGTAGGCCCCCGCGTAGGCGGTTACGCCGGGGAATACACTGTTGGCAGTCTCACCGAAGGCGGTGCCCATCATAGCGCCGATGAAGAGGGACAAGGCGAAGACCCCACCGCTGCCCAGTGTGGCCGAGGTGGCTACAATCTTGAGCACCATCAGGATTCCCAGCAGGCCCAGCCCCACCTCTCCCGCCAGGGCCGTCTCAATGCCGCCGTAGCCCACTCCGAACAGGTCAGCGCTGGAGTCCCAGCAGCCCCACTACCAGTCCGCCCAGGGCGGGTTAGCGCAGCACCCCATCACCCATGAGGGAGGCGAACTCCTCATCTGAGAGTCCCAGCACCTCCTGGCACACCCACTCCGTGTCCTGCCCCAGGGTGGGCCCGGCTCTAAGCCGGTATGGGGTGAGGGACAGGGTGCCGGGCCAGCCCCAGTGCAGGGCTTTCCCCAGCGCCGGGTGCTCCAGGTAGTGATAGAAGCCCCGGTGGGTAAGCTGGGGGTCCTCCAGCAACCCGCGGGCGTCCCACACAGCCCCCGCCGGGACACCCGCCTGCTGCAGTGTATCCATGGCCTCCCGGGGGCTACGCTGGCTGGTCCAGGCGCTCACCAGCTCGTATAGCTCCCGGCGGCTCTTCATCCGGTCGGCAAGCGTAGCGAAACGGGCCTTTCTACACCAGGAAGGCTCACCCATGGCACGGCACAGGGCCTGCCACTCGTTTTCAGTATGCACGGATATGGCGCACCAGGCGTCCTCTCCTCGACACGGGTAGGCCCCGTGGGGGGCGGCACTCATGGAATCGTTCCCCCACCGTCCCCACACCCGGCCGTTAGCGATGTAGTCCAGCAGGGATGCGGATAGCATGGTGAGGCCTGCCTCATACTGGGAGATTTCTACCCGCTGCCCCTGCCCTGTGCGCCGCCGGTGGTCTAGGGCCGCCATGATGGCTATGATGGTATACCAGGGGGCGACCACGTCTGTATAGAAGCCATGGGGGATAGAGGGCTCCCGGTCCTCCCACCCCGAAAGGTGATAAAAGCCTGCCGGGCCTGAGAGGTGGGGGCCGAAGCCCACAAAGCTGGAGCGGGGCCCGGAGTGGCCAAACATGCAGGAGCTGACCATGATGATATCGGGCTTGACGTGTCTCAGCTCATCGTAGCCCAGCCCCAGGCGCTCCATGGTGCCCGGGCCGAAGTTCTCGGCCACCACATCGGCCCATTTTACCAGCCGCAGGACAACCTCACGCCCGCGGGGGTGCCTCAGGTCCAGGGCCAGGCTCACCTTGCCGGAGTTGGAGCCACCATACAGATAGGCGTTGTTCAGGCCTGGGACCCCGTCTTTATATGGGGGGGTTACCCGCAATATATCCAGGGCGGTCTCACTCTCCACCCGGATGACCCGGGCGCCGTAGTCCGCCAGACAGCCGGTGGCCCACGGGCCGGCTCCCTGCCAGGTAAGGTCCAGCAGCTTCACCCCCTCCAGGGCGCGGTCATCGCCCGGTCCGGTGTCGGCCACCTCCGCCGGCCTGGAAGGAGGTGTGGGGAATGCACTGGAGAGCACCTGCGCGCTGTGCTCGCCCAGCAGGGGTGCCCTCCCTTTCACCTGGGCCGGTGTACGGCTGAACCTGTAAGGGACCCCCGGGAAAAGTAAATTCCTTCCCACCTCCGAGTGGGCTATATCCTGCCAGAAGCCTCGCTGCTTCAGGTGCTCGTCCTCCAAGATGTCCCGGGAATCGCTGACTGGCAGCACCATGAAGCGGCGGCGCACCGCCTCCTCCACCAGCTCCGCCTTGGTGCGGGTGAGGAAGA
>JASLQE010000160.1 GCA_030744635.1 Dehalococcoidia bacterium
ATAGAAGACGACCATCTGGTTGACGAAAGATTTGGTGGCCGCCACGGAAATCTCCGGGCCGCAGTTTAGGGTGATGACCCAATCGCTTATGCGGCACAGTTGGGAACCGGGGGTGTTGACCAGGGATAGTATCCGGGCGCCATTGGCCCTGGCTTGCTTCACGCCTTGCACCACATCGGATGTCTCCCCGCTCTGGGATACCGCTATTACGAGGGTGTTTTTGTCAATGGAATCGGAGAAATAGTGCAGCTCAGAGGCCATAACCACATCGCAGAACTTCCCCGCCAGCCTGGAGAACAGGTAACGGCCCACCAGGGCGGCATAGCGGGATGTGCCGCAGGCGGTGATGATTACCTGCCTGGCGCGCAGTATGTCCAGGGCCAGGGAGTCTATATGCTCCGGGTCCTGTTTCAGGGCGGAGCGGATGGTCTGCGGTTGCTCCATGATTTCTTTGAGCATGAAGAAATCGTAGCCGCTCTTTGAAGCCGCCTGGACAGACCATCCCAAGGGGGCCGGGTGGCGTACCACCGGATTACCCTGGCTATCCAGACATTTTACTTCCCCGCTGCCGTTGAGCACCACTACCTCACAGTCGTCGGGATACAGGACCTGGTCTGTATGTTCCAGGAATGCCAGGGCATCACTGGCTAGGAACAGTCCCTTGCTGGCCACCCCGGCTACCAGAGGGTTATCGCGGCGTGTGCCTACCAGTTTTCCCGGTTCCTCAGAATACATCACCACGAAGGCGTAAGACCCGGCAAGCTGTTGGGAGGCCAGGCGCACCGCTTCTTCCAGCGGGTGGCCGTCCTCCAGATACTCTTCAATCAGGTGTGGAATGACTTCGGTGTCCGTTTCCGATATGAACCGGTGGCGGGCACCGAGCCTGTAGCGTAGCTCCTGGTAGTTCTCAACTATCCCGTTGTGTACGACGGCGACTCGTCCGGTGCAGTCCAGGTGCGGGTGGGCGTTTTCCGGGGTTGTGCCGCCGTGTGTGGCCCACCGGACATGGCCGATGCCGGTCTCTCCCGGGAGGTGCTGGAGGTGGTGTTTCCGGTCAACATCGGCTACCCAACCCACATCCTTCTTTAGCCAGAGCTTTCCATCTGAGAAGGTGACCATCCCTGCCGAATCGTAACCCCTATATTCCAGGCTCTGAAGGCTCTGGAGAATTATGGATGCTGCCAGGCTATAGCCAGTGCGGCCCACTATGCCGCACATATCGGATGACCCTCCTTGGTCTGCTGTCTGGTTCGTGCTCCCCCCAAGTATAGCCTTACAAGATAATAAGATAGAACACATATGTCCACATGTCAATAACCCGAATTGGCCAAAATCCACCACCGATCTGTCCAGGCCCTGAATTTTAGGGCCTGAGCCGCCCTGCTGAGCCTGCACTTAAAGGGTGGCCCAGAGTTTCCAGCCATTGATAAGGGTGATCTCCGGCCCATTATGCTCTTTAGTTCCCGGC
>JASLQE010000161.1 GCA_030744635.1 Dehalococcoidia bacterium
TAGCTCTCCTCCAGTTTCATGAGGGCGGAGACATGCAGCCCCGCCTTGTGGGCGAAGGCCGAGGCCCCCACATAAGGCATGTGGGCGTCGGGCACGATGTTAGCCAGCTCGCTGACGAAGCGGGAGACCTCGGTGAGGCGGCCAAGCTGGCCCTGCCCCACGCAGTCAATCCCCATCTTGAGCTTCAGGTTGGGGATGACAGCGCACAGATTGGCGTTGCCGCAGCGCTCCCCATAGCCGTTGATGGTACCCTGCACCTGGCTGGCCCCGGCGTTCACCGCCACCAGGGTATTAGCCACCGCCAGCTCGGCATCGTTATGGGTGTGGATGCCCACGGGTATGGATAGCGCCTTCAAGGTACTGTCCACGGCCTCCACTATCTCATGAGGCATGCTGCCGCCGTTTGTGTCGCACAGCACCACCCACTCCGCCCCGGCCCCGGCGGCGGCCTCCAGGGTCTTCAGTGCGTAGACCGAGTTGGCCTTGAAGCCGTCAAAGAAGTGCTCCGCATCAAAGAATACCCGCAGCCCCCGGCCCTTGAGGAAGGCCACGGAGTCGGCAATCATGGACAGGTTCTCCTCAGGGGTGGTCTCCAGGACCCGCGTGGCGTGAATGT
The DNA here is from genome assembly GCA_030744635.1 of Dehalococcoidia bacterium. Classification (GTDB taxonomy): domain Bacteria; phylum Chloroflexota; class Dehalococcoidia; order JACVQG01; family JAHKAY01; genus JASLQE01. The sequence continues at coordinate 617 of JASLQE010000161.1, forward strand.
CCCAGCTCTTGCCCACCAGGGTGGCCACTGGTGCCCCGGCCTTAACCATGGCCAGCAGGTTGGGGTCGTCCTCGGCCCGGGAGTTGGGGCGGCGGGTAGCGCCGAAGCTGGCCAGGGTGGAGTTCTGCAGCTTGCACCGGCTGGCCTTCTGGAAGAACTCCTCGTCCCGGGGGTTGGAGCCGGGCCAGCCCCCCTCCACGAAATGCACTCCCAACTCGTCCAGCTTGAGGAGGATTTTGAGCTTGTCCTCCGCCGAGAAGGACAGCCCCTCCCGCTGCACCCCATCCCTGAGGGTAGTGTCGTATAGATAGACCGTGGTCATAAGGTTAAACTCCCAGGTTAAGCCCAATGGTAAAGGTTCAATCTATGATTATACTACATCGCATGGGGATACAGCCTGGCTGACACTTTCTTTCCCGCCCATGCCACCATTTCTTTCCCACCCACCCGATGATTACTTTGGGGGGCGAAGCCCCCTCCGATAGTGCTTCGCCTATCTGAGTCCGATGAGGGCAGCATCATCGGACCAGGCCCCCCTATCTGGGCAGACCTTAACCCCTAAAGGGCCCCCACCACCGCCTTGCCCATGTCGGTGGTGCTCAGTTCTTTCCGGCCAAGGGACATGATATCACGGGTGCGGTATCCGGACTCCAACACCCGCATGACGGCGTCCTCCACCGCCGCGGCCTCCGTCTCCAGGCCGAAGGAGTGACGCAGCATCATGGCGGAACTCAAGATGGTGGCCAGGGGGTTGGCGATGCCCTGC
>JASLQE010000162.1 GCA_030744635.1 Dehalococcoidia bacterium
CCAGCTTGCGCTTCCTGAGCCGCTGCCATCCCGACCCTAATTCGTTCCTGGTGTCGGCGGGCAAGGAGTTGACACTGCTGCTCCTGGGGCAGGGCCCCGCCCTGGGGTCAATACTCAGACGGGTGCGGCTGTGAGCGAGGAGGTCCTGGGCCGCCCCCTGGGTACGGTGGTAGGGGGCTCGCTGAGTCGGGGTGTGGATGTCAAGCTGGACGAAGATGTCTCCGTAGAGGGCCTGGCCGAAGGCCGCTATGTAACCGTGGAAGGGAAGCAGCGCCGCTTCTTCGGGCTTATTACCGATGTGGGCCTTGGTGCTCTGGACCCATCCCTGCCTCTGACCTCAACCGACCCCTTTACTGCTCAGGTGTTCTCCGGCACCGGCACCTTTGGCACCACAAGGGTGGTGCCATACCTCACCCTCAGCGGCGATGCCGAGTCCATGCTGGAGGGGCCTCAGCCGGCCAAGACCATCCCCGCACACTTCTCCCGGGTCAGGGAGGCCAGCGAGCGGGATGTTGAGCTTGTGTTCGGCGAAGAGGACGAGAACCGTTTTGTCATAGGCAACCCACTGGATCTGGAGGCCAAGGTGTGCCTGGACATGCAGGAGATGGTGAAACGCTCCACCGGCGTCTTCGGCAAGACGGGCACCGGCAAGACCTTCCTCACGCGCCTGCTGCTCATCGGCATCCTCCAGAAGGGTGCCGCCCGCAGCCTGGTGTTTGATATGCATAATGAGTACGGCTGGTCTGGGCATAGTGAGGACTATGGTTGGGTGAAGGGCCTGAAGCAGCTTTTCCCGGCGCAGGTACGGGTTTTTACCCTGGACGAGGCCCATGCGCGTCGTCAGCAGGTGGCGGTGGACTATGTGGTACGCATCGGACATGGCGAGGTGGAGCCGGAGGATATTGAACTTCTGGGCGATACCCTCGGCTTGAATGATGTGCAGTTAGAGGCGGTGCACCGGCTGGAACGGCGCTTCAAGGAAGAATGGTTCTCCCGTGTGCTGTCTCCAGAATTCAGGGAGCAGGTGGATGGTCTGGCCGAAGAGATGGGCGAGCATCCCGGTACCCTCCGCGCCGTGGGCCGCCGCCTGAGCGCCCTGGGCCGCCTCCCCTTCCTGACCCCCCAGGCGGGTGCTGGGGACTCGGTGAAGCAGATACTGGGCTACATAGACTCGGGGATGAGCGTCGTGCTGGAGTTCGGCCGCTATAACAACGAGCTCGCCTACATGCTGGTAGCCAACATCCTCACCCGCCGCCTCCACGACCTCTACCGGGAGCGGATGGAGCGGGCCATGGCCGGGGATGAGGGTAAGCCCCAGCCCCTGGTCATCGCCATTGAGGAGGCCCACAAATTCCTCAGCCCC
>JASLQE010000163.1 GCA_030744635.1 Dehalococcoidia bacterium
TTCTCCCCCGCCGATCCGAAAGGGTGCCCAACCCCAGCCTGCCGTCTGCGTTGCTGGCCCCGATAACCGCCATCACCAGGGCCGCCGTGGCCGGGGTCAGTCCCTGGTCGGTGGCATGGGGCACCAGGTGGGCGTGCACCAGGGCGAAGCTGAAAACGAAGGCCATGGCGCTGAAGAATACCCTCCAGAAGGCACCAGTGCCCAGGGCCTGGTGCAGAGAATACCCGCTGGCCACCCGCTGCGGGGCCACAACCCCAGACACCTTGCCGGATTGCTCTACCCCGTAGGGCAGCAGGCCCATCTCCTCCGGGCTGCGCCGCAACACGCTGCCACTGGCCATGACCATTACCCCCAAGAGTACACCGAAGAACAGGTATGCGTCTCGCCAGCCCCAGGCGCCGATGAGGTAGTTGGCCAGTGGTGGGAATATCATTCCCCCGAGACCGGTGCCGACGCTGGTGATACCCAGTGCCCGGCCCCGGTTTTCCGCAAACCAGCGCACCACCGTAGAGGTGATGGGGGCAAAGGCAATTCCCATGCTAATCCCCACCAGCAGGTATAAGGCGTAGAACTGCCACAGCGATTGGACCGTGGACAGCAAGGCATAGCCCACACCTACCAGCAGGCCGCTGGTCATCACCAGGTTACGAGGGCCGTAACGGTCGGCCAGGTACCCGGAGATGGGTGAGAAGACGGCCAGCATCAGGCTGGCCATGGTAAAAGCCCCAGATACCATAGTCCGGCTCCAGCCCAGGTCAGCCGAGATGGGCTTGAAGAAGACACCGAAAGAGGTGTACATTCCGGGCTCCAGAGTCCACACCACCAGCCCGGCACCGACTATAACCCAGCCGTAGAAAATGCCGCTCCTCTTCGGCGTTGCAGTGCTCAAGCGGGGGCGGACCTAATGGCGCCGCTGGCCCAGGGTTTCCCTGGAGGAACCGGGTAGCTCCGGGTCTATGTCCACCTGGAGGGACTCCAGCAGCCGGGCCACCATGCCCCAGAAACCCACCGACAGTGATAGCTCCACTATGCTGGCCTCGTCCAGGTACCGGGCCAGCTCCTGGAAGGTGTCATCCTGCACGCGTACATGCAGGGCCATCTCATCGGTATAGGTCAGCACCGCCCGGTCACACTTGTCAAAGGCCGAACTGGAGTGCCATTCACCCATGGCTTCCATCTGTTCCTGAGTCACGCCGGATTCCCGGGCCAAAGTAACATGCTGTGACCATTCGTACTGGCTGCCGTTGAGCCTGGCCACCCGGAGAATAGCCAGCTCCCGAAGCCTGTGGTCCAGGTGGCAATGTTCCAGCAGAGAGTTACCCAGCCGCATGAACGGCAACATGGCTGCCTTGCTATGTGCCAGGGCACGGTAGACATTCATCACCCTGGCACCCCGTGCCTCCACCCGCCGGAAGACATCCTGCACCTCCGGGGCTGCCTGCTCCTTGGTCAGCAATGGTACCCTTGCCATTGTCGGGGCCTCCTCTCGGTGATTGTTGCGATAGCCCGCAACGGCCTTGCCGCCGGTGCCCGTCTGCCCGACCGAAGAGTGGTGCCATGCAATGAGGGCCCGCCAGGGCATGACTGGCGGCGGCGATTTAACGCAGGGCGACAGCAAATGCTGAGGCTCATAAAAAATGGCAGCGGAGGGATTCGAACCCACGACACAGGGCTTATGAAGCCCCTGCTCTGCCTCTGAGCTACGCTGCCCGGCGAAAAATATAGCACCCACAGGTATGGAGTGTCAAACTATGGATAGGGCGAGGCGGCCCATCCGTACTGCTCTCCCGCCCTTCCCATAGATAGCTCTGGGGAGGGTTCTGATGGCTTCGCCCACTATACTTTTCCACAGACCTGGAAGAGGCCAGCACCCCCCGGGCCCCTGCCTCACTGCCTCAATCTCCGATTCCCTGGGTCAACTTCACCTGATTTACCTAAATCTGTTTCTGATATTCCTCAGGGTCAACGGGGACCTCTATAACCACCGGGCCCTTTTCCCGAAGCCCTGCGGCCACCGCTCGCTCGAAATCTTCCAGAGTGTCCACCCTTACCCCACAGGCCCCAAAACCTCTCGCGATACCGGCCAGGTTCGTGCCCTTGAATCCAACGCCGTAATCGGGATACTCTCTCCTCCTCTGAACGACCTGAATCAAACTCAACGTATTGTCGCAGAAGACGATACAAACCAAAGGCAGCTTAAGCCTAACCGCGGTCTCCAAATCCTGTAGCATCATGGCAAAGCCGCCATCCCCGCAAATAGAGACTACCTCTCGGTCGGGAAATTGCAGCCGGGCCGCCATGGCCGCGGGAAAGCCATAGCCCATAGAGGAGAGACCGTTGGACATGAAAAAGGTGAGCGGCTCATAAGTCTCCCATAGCTGCCCCAGGAGAAGCTTGTGAGCCCCTGTATCGGTGGTCAGAACGGCGCTCGGCGAGAGGAGTTGGCGCAATCTAAGGATAAGGTGGTAAGGAGACAGCCCCTTCGAGGAAGCGGAAGCTGAAGGCTGTAACTTTGCTCTCACCCGGCTCTTGAAGTCTCTCTGCTCAGCTTCTTTCCAAGAGTGGTTCGGGGAGTAGGAGGCGAGAATTTGACCCAGGATAACCTTTACGTCACCAATAACCTCCAGCGCCGGGGCGTAATCGCCATCCGCGATGGAGGCATTAGCAATGGAAAGCAGCTTTTTTTGCCGGTGCCATATCTTGTCAGACTCAACGGGGTCAAAGCCGATCCCCACCAGGAGGTCCGCCTTCTCCAAAAGCTCCAGAACCACCTCGTCAGCGGCCATTCCGCCTGCCGCGGCCAGAAACAAGGGGTGCGACTCCGAGACGATGCCCTTCGC
>JASLQE010000164.1 GCA_030744635.1 Dehalococcoidia bacterium
GCCCTGCGGCTCAACTGGTTTTGCTGCTCCATACACCTTCCAGCAACTGAAAGGTCAAGCCCCCCACCGGGGGGGGAGCAACCTGGGGGGCATTACCCCCCCCAGGTAACTGACAGGTAGGCGGGGGCGGAGGATGCCCGCCAAATGACCCGCAGCCCCCATGTTGACTGATAAGGGCTGGGCGGGATAAACTGGGGGCCATACCACCGCGTAAAGGGAGGACAGCATGGCTTACCCCCGGAGCACCGAGGACTACCTACGGGCGGATGTGGCCCACTTTGTGCATCCCATAACCGATGTGGGACAGACCACCGGCATCGTCTACGCGGAGGGCCGTGGCATCATGCTTCGTGACACAGAGGGCAAAGATTACATAGACGGCATATCCGGGGCCATGTGTGTCAATGTGGGCCACGGCAGGGCCGATCTGGCCGATGCCGCACGGGACCAGATGCTCAAGCTCTCCTACACCCCCACCTTCCGCGGCAACACACACACCGCCGTTGTTGAGTGTGCAGAGAGGCTGGCCCAGATAGCCCCCCAGGGAATAGAGCATTTCTTCTTCTGCTCCGGTGGCTCCGAGGCTGTGGAGACCTGCCTGAAGCTGGCCCGCCTCTACTGGCGCAACAAAGGCACCGGCAAGTACAAGATAGTCTCCCTGTTCAACTCTTATCACGGCGCTGTCTACGGCGCTACCTCCGCCACCGGCCTGAACCGCATGGGCAAGAACTACGAGCCTCTGGTGCCCGGCTTCATCCACATCCCCAACTACTACTGCTATCGCTGCGCCTTCGGGAAGAGCTATCCCCAGTGCGAGCTCCACTGCGCCCGTTTCCTGGAGGAAGTCATAGTTAAAGAAGGTGAGGACACCGTAGCTGCCTTCATAGCCGAGCCGGTGCTGGGTGCCGGGGGCATGATACCGCCCCCCGCAGAATACTGGCCCATGGTGCGGGACATCTGCAACCGTCACAATGTCCTGCTCATCACCGATGAGGTGGTGACCGGCTTCGGGCGCACCGGCAAAATGTTCGCCGTGCAGCACTGGGGTATCCAGCCAGACATGATGAGCATGGCCAAGGGCATCACCAGCGCCTATCTCCCCTTCGGGGCGGTGGGCATGGCCGAGGGGATGTACGAGGGCCTGAAGACACCGGGTACCCCCCTCTTCCACCTGTACACATACAGCGGCCATCCCGCATGCTGTGCGGTGGCGGTCAAAAACATGGAAATCCTGGTGGAGGAGCGCCTGGTCGACAATGCCGCCCGGGTGGGCCAGTACCTGCTGAACCGGATGCAGGAACTGGAGGAGTTACCCCATGTGGCAGCGGTGGACGGCCTGGGCCTTACCCTGGGCTTTGAGGTGGTGGCCGATAAGGCCACCAAGACCCCCTTTGACCCTGCCCTCAAGGTGGGAGACCGCCTGGTGGCACAGGCGCGGGAGCGCGGGCTCCTGTTCCGTATGTTCGGGGAGAGGCTGGGGCTGACCCCGCCCCTCATTATCACTACCGAGGAAGTTGACCGCGTGGTGGGCATCCTGCGGCCCCTCCTGGAGGCCCTACCCCCTGCTTGAGGTAGGGCAGCGGTGGCTGAACGGCTTGGGGGGCCACAGGGGTCGTTTAGCAACCCTTTT
>JASLQE010000165.1 GCA_030744635.1 Dehalococcoidia bacterium
TTTGGCACCGGTTTCGTCCGTATGGGAGAGGTGCCCGCCATCGGCTGCTACACCTTGCCACGGCTGGTAGGTGTGCCCAGGGCACTGAACCTGCTGTGGACGGGACGGCTGGTAAAGGCCCAGGAGGCGCTGGACATGGGGCTGGTAAACCAGGTGCTTCCAGAGGACGAGTTGCTGCCCACGGCCCGGCGGCTGGCCTTGGAGCTGGCCCGAGGGCCTGGGTTGGCCCTGCGGCACATGAAGCGGCTGGTCTACGATGGGCTGGGAATGGACCTGCAGCAGGCCCTTCAGGCCCACATGGAGGCCACCAGGACCATATCCACCACCGAGGATGCCTATGAAGGCCCCCGGGCGTGGATAGAGAAGCGGGAGCCCTTTTTCAGGGGCCGGTAGACTACCTGCGCTTCGGATACCCCTGCCACCTACGAATAGTTTTCCGATCGGTGGAATAGTGCCCTGCCCAAATCCACTCCATCCATTGGGGATGAGGACCCAGTACGGGGTCGCCCCTAAATACCTTCCACCAGGCCCGGCTGGCTTTGGCGCTCCACCCTTTGGTCGCCTTACGGGACGCCTTGGCTTCCCCTAGTGCAGGCTGCTGACCAGCCGCCGGCCGGAAGACCCTGTTGGGGCGGCGGCGTGGGCACCGCGGATGGGGTACTCAGCTCTCTGATAAGACCTCAAATAACATCTCCAAATACCCGTTGTTGGCTTCTATCCGGATGCCACCCCTTGCCTCCAAACGCGCCGAGGGGGCCTGACATGCTACAATACGAGGCGTCTATGGATGGTTACATGATGGGCCGCAGCCAGATTGTTTAGCATGCGTGCTTATTCCTACCCACCCGCCCGGTCTTATATCTGCGGGGGACACCTCCGCGCCCCCGCCAAAGGCGCACTGTCCCTTTGGAGTCCCGGTTGCTAACGACCTACGAAACCGGTGTCGCTGTATGATGTTTAAAATACCCGGAAGCCGCCTGTTGGCTCCTAGGAGCGGTGAGGAGCATACTGTTTTCTACGGCTGGGTGATGGTTGCCGCCCTGTTCCTTATCATGTTCTTCAGCCTGGGTCCCTGGTACTCCTTCGGCGTTTTCCTGCCCTATCTTATAGGTGACTTGGAGACAAGCCGGGCCCTGGCTGCGGGTGTTATTTCCGTGGCCTGGATTCCCTATGGAGTGATGGGCATAGTCGCCGGGGTCATGTTGGACAAACGAGGTCCCCGGGCGGTGACGGCAACGGGCATCTTCATAATTGGCCTTGCCTATTTGCTGACCTCCCAGGCAAGTGCTGTCTGGCACCTATACCTGTTCCTGGGAGTGACACTGGGACTGGGAATGGGGGTGACCTGGGTGGTGCCCACGGCCACGGTGTCCAAATGGTTTGAGAGGCGGCGAGGCATGGCCCTGGGCATATTGTTGGCTTCGGTGGGGACCGGCCAGATGATTATGCCGCCTCTTGCCCAGTTCCTGATCGGACATTGGAGTTGGCAAACGGCCTATATTGTTCTTGGCTGCCTCATCTGGATAGGAGCCTTGCCGTTGACCCTTCTATTAAGGCGCAGTCCTGAGGACGTGGGCCTGCTGCCCGATGGCGCTAAAGAAAATGCCCGTATTAGTGACCTAGGACCGGTGGAGGGAGATGCGGGTGGTGTAAGTTGGACCGCCCGACAAGCCATCAGGACCCGCCCCTTTTGGCTACTGGTCGGCATCTGGTTATTTCTGCCCGTCTCTATCCAGATGATAATAGTCCATGTGGTCGGCCATGCACGGGATGCTGGCATCCCTCCAGAGCT
>JASLQE010000166.1 GCA_030744635.1 Dehalococcoidia bacterium
GTTGATGAGTTGGCCGTAGGTAAGCTGGTGCAGGCGGGCGGCGGCGTTGATGCGGGTTATCCACAGCCGGCGCATATCCCCCTTACGCTCCCGTCGGTGCCGGTAGGCATAGTTGAGGGCATGGAGCATGGATTCATGGGCCCTCCGGTACAGCAAATGCCGGGTAGCCCGGTGTCCTTTAGTTAGACTCAGGACTTTCTTGTGGCGGCGACGGGTCACATTGCCGCCGGTGGCTCTGGGCAAAACGGACCTCCTCGGTTAGGTAGCTAAACCCCGTAGGGCAGCACCCGCCGTATGCGGGCCTCGTCTGCCTTGTGGAGGGGTATCATTTCATCGTAAAGCGCCCGGACCCGGCGGGGCTTCTTGCGCCGCAGGTGGCTCTTGCCCTGTTTTGTGCGCATAATCTTGCCGGTACCGGTTATACGGAAGCGCCGCGACGCTCCTTTATGTGTCTTCAGCTTGGGCAACTATTCTCCTTTATCCTTGGCGACCTCTTTGGCGGCGCCCTCTTTGGCATCCTCTTTCAGGTGCTTGGCCGGGGCCAGTATCATTGTCAGATTATCGCCTTCGGCGGCCGGCGGCCGCTCTATGGCGGCCTTATCCTTTACCAGCTCCGCCAGGTGCCTCAGGTGCCGCCACCCTATCTCGGGGTGGCTGCCCTCCCGCCCCCGAAAAATCACGGAGACCCTTACTTTGCTGCCTTCATCCAGCAGGCGGAGCACCAGGTTCGCCTTGGCCTCTACATCGTGTTCTTTTATCCGGGGCCGGAACCTTACTTCCCTCAGCACATTGCTGCGCTGGTGCTTTTTGGCCTCTCGCTCCTTCTTGGTCTGCTCGTATTTGAAGCGTCCATAGTCCAGCAGCCGACAAACCGGCGGCCTTGAATTGGGGGCCACCTCCACCAGGTCCAGGCCCGCCTGCTCCGCCACCTGTAGGGCCTGGCGCACAGACATCACCCCCAGTTTCTCCCCGGCGGCGTCGATGACCAACACCTCTGGTGCCCGTATGGCGGTGTTGACCGGCAGATCTCTTACTATTAACGCCTCCCCTATGTGCTAACGGATAAAAAATATAGCATACAGCAGCGGGTAAGTCAATTCAGCGTGTTGCATATTTCGGGCACTACGCATACCTCGGTGTAAGTGGGGTGGATGATGCCTAAGAGGAGATACAGTCCCTACGCTCTACTTGAGGAAGCCCGTAAAGGATGGGATTACTTCATCTGAGATGAAGTCGTGTATGAGGGGAAAAGAGTCGATGTTCATAGCGTGGAAGGGGCCTCGTGGGTAGACAGCTATCTCAAAGGTGATTTTTAGTTCGAGGTTCAGGCCCGTGCTAAGGAATTGGCTATTGCTCTTATTATTGAGGTAGGCGATGATGCCAGGGTCATTGGGGGTCAGCTTAATGTGTGCTCTGACATTGGTTGGTGTGACAACACGATGTTTGTCCGCATTCACGAGGAGTTGGAGGTCTCTGAGCAAGCCCAGTTCAGGCCAATTCCTTCTATTATAGGGCTGAAAACGTTTGATTTCATCGTGCGCCCTGGGGATTACAAACTCAAGAGCACTCCCTTTTCCCCCTTGGCGGGGCCAATCCGCAGGGTCATCGAGAAGGGGGAAAGCAATGGCTCTTTCCTGCTTAGGCGTGAGATTAAGCGTCCCCTTTTCCTCGACCACGTACTGCACGTGGCAAGCGCCCATGTAATGTGGTCGAGGTAAGCCCTGAGATTCGAAACAATATCCCCGATAATAAGGCCCCAAGACTCTGCCCTCAAGGAAGGGTCAAGTTCAACGTTAATGACACTGAGTCGTTGAAGAAGTCCTCGCGTTATGGGCTGTTCCCAGATGGCATGTTGTGTGGGTCGAACAAGCGGTCGACACTCCGTTTGAGAGCATTAATGTGTATATTCGCCCGTTTAGTTTTGAGCCTGGCACTATTAAGTGTGTGCATAACTCGGATTCTACATGGCGGACTGCACCACAATCAAGGACAGGTAGCAATGAACTGTCACCTTCCTGATACCTCTCACCCGTATGTTGTTTAGCTTCAGATGAAACTTTACCTTTCCAAACATCCGCTCTGTGTCGGTTCGGCTGCTAAACGCGAAGCCTGTCCGCTAAGGGGTCTGGGGGGCTTCGCCCCCAAATATTTCATATGGGCGGGTGGGTGGGAAGAAGATGCCCCGTAGACAACCTCGGGGTGGTGTGGTGCCAGGCTGCCGTTTTAGTTGTTGGTGCCTACAGGTGCCCGGTGATGGCTTGCCCGGCCTCGGTGATGAAGTCCACAACAGGTAGCTGGCCCCTGTTCTCGCCGCTGCGCAGCCTCAGGGATACAGCCCCCGCCTCAGCCTCTCTATCCCCCACCACCAGCATGTAGGGCACCTTCTCCATCTGGGCTTGGCGTATCTTCTGGTTCATCCTCTCGGAACGGGAGTCCACACGGGCACGGAGCCCGGCTCCCTTTAGCTCGGTCTCCACCTGACCGGCGTACTCCAGGTGGCGGTCGGCGATGGGGATAATTACCGCCTGCACCGGGGCCAGCCACACCGGGAAGGCCCCCTTGTAGTGCTCCACCAGCGTAGCCAGAAAGCGCTCCATGCTGCCCAGCACCGTGCGGTGCACCATCACGGCCGTGTGCTCTTGGCCGTCCTCACCGGTATAGGTCACCTCAAAGCGCTGGGGCAGGTTGAAGTCCACCTGGGTGGTGGGGCCTTGCCAGCCCCGGCCCAGGGCGTCCTTGAGCTTGATGTCTATCTTGGGGCCGTAGAACACCCCCTCGCCGGGGTCCTCTTCGTAGGGCTGGCCCAGCTCCTCCAGGGCGCTCCGCAGGGCCGCCGTGGCCTGCTCCCAGACCTCGTCGGAACCGGTGTACTTCTCCGGACGGGTGGCCAGCAGCACATCGTAGTCCTGGAAGCCGAACGAGTGGAGCATGAAGCGGGCCAGTTCCAGCACCCCCACCACCTCGTCCCGGAGCTGATCCGGGCGGCAGAAGATGTGGGCGTCGTCCTGGGTAAAGCCGCGCACCCGGGCCAGGCCGTGCAGCACCCCGGAGCGCTCATAGCGGTAGACCGTGCCCAGCTCCGCCCACCTCAGGGGCAGGTCCCGGTAGCTGCGCAGCCGGCTCTTGTACATAAGGATGTGGAAGGGGCAGTTCATGGGTTTGAGAATGTATTGCTGGCCATCTATGTCAATGGGGGAGTAGAGGAACTCCCGGTACATCTCCAGGTGTCCGCTAATGCGCCACAGGTCAGCCCGGGCGATGTGGGGGGAGTAGACGATATCGTATCCTCTTTTAAGGTGCTCCTCCCGCCAGAAGCCCTCAATGATATGGCGTACCAGGCCCCCCTTGGGGTGCCACAGTGCCAGCCCCGGCCCTACCGCCTCCTGGAGGCTAACTAGGTCCAGCTCCCGGCTTAGCCGCCGGTGGTCCCGCTGCTGGGCCTCCTCCAGCCGCTGCAGGTAGTCCTGAAGCTGCTCCTCCGTCTCAAAGACGGTGCCATAGATGCGCTGCAGCATGGGGCGTTTTTCGTCGCCCCGCCAGTAGGCCCCGGAGATGCTCAGCAGCTTGAAGGCCTTCACCTCGGCGGTGGAGGGCAGGTGGGGGCCGCGGCACAGGTCTATGAAGTCCCCATGGTGGTAGATAGAGACGGTATCGTCCGGGATATCATCCAGGAGCTCCAGCTTGTAGGGCTGGCCGGCAAAGAGCTTTCGGGCCTCCTCCTGGCTCATCTCCTCCTGGCTGAAGGGGTGTTCGGCGGCGATGGCCCGGCGCATTCCTTCCTCCACAAGACGCAGGTCATCCGGTGTGAGGGGGCGGGGCAGGTCAAAATCGTAGTAGAAGCCGTCCTCAATGGGAGGGCCTATGGCGAACCTGGCCTCGGGGAACAACTCCTGCACCGCACCGGCCATCACATGGGAAGCCGAGTGGCGCATGATCTCCAGATGGTCTTCTTGTATGGACAACCCTTCCCTTTCACAGCAAGGGGAAGCCGTCCGGCTCCCCCTGACACCCGTATCAAGTTCTATTTTATACCCATAGCGGGCTTGCGGCAAGGTGTGCCGGTGTTAAGAGCTTTCCAGCAGAGGTGTGGCCTCCCGGGGATTTAACCTAAGGCTCAAGACCGGGCATACTTTTCGTGCG
>JASLQE010000167.1 GCA_030744635.1 Dehalococcoidia bacterium
TGCAGGGCTAGGACCTCGTCGAGGGATATGGGGGGGAGTTGGGCGTAGTGGTCCACCTCCCGCGGGCTGAGGTCGGTCATCGGTCTGCGGGAAGGTTTGGGCTTTAGGGAAACGGCCAGGAGCCCTTCGTTCTGGCAGTGGGGGCAATGGACGCTGAGAAGCCACATCTTCTCCCGCTGGCCCAGCACCTGAATGTCGCAGTTCCCGTAGCGGCTACCACACCTACGGCATTTGAGACTGGTCATTAGCCGCTGCACCAGTTGCTCGTCCATCGCTTATACCTTAAGCGTTTTCCTTCTTTTCCATGTCATCAAAGTCCAGTGATTGGACGAACTCTTTGAAGGCCGATAGCCGTCTTAGCTCTTCCTCATCCATCTCGCCGCCACGTTCCTTGGTATCGTGTACAATGGGTTTCCCCGTCTCCTTGTCCAGGATTATGCTGGCCTTGTCCATCACGGAATCTTCGGCAAAGATAGGGATCCTGGCCCGGACTGAAAGGGCCAGGGCGTCGCTGGGGCGGCAGTCCACCTCCATGAGCTGGGAATCGCTCCTTATGATTAGCTTGGCAAAGAAGGTGTCATTACGCAGGTCGCAAACTACCATGGAGTCCAACGAGGCCCCCAGCACCTCAATCATGGTCCGCAGCAGGTCGTGAGTCAGAGGGCGGGGCACCGTTATATTCTGCAGTTTCACGGCAATGGCATCGGCCTCTGAGGGGCCTATCCAGATGGGTAGGTAACGGTCTGAGTCTTTTTCTTTCAGAATCACCACTCGCTGGTAGTTCATGAGACTCACCCGTATGCTATCTATATTCATTTCAACCATTCATCTCTCCTCAACTGTCTCCACCCCATCCCACACAGAGATTGTATCCCGTGGTTTTTAGTCCTGTCAATTGCAACCCGGGTGTCTGCCTGGGTGTCTGATGGAATGGGGAGCCTATGTGGTGGAAGGGTGGGGCCGCAGGGAGTTTATCTGTCCCCGTAGCTCCAGCGCAGCACTCCGCGCCTGGCTGGGGAAGTCCAGCGTGCGGGAGGCATATATGATGGCCCGGGATGAGGTCAGAATGAGTCCGGCGCCACCGGTATCCAGTCCGTAGCGCAGCGACAGCTCCAGGTCACCCCCCTGAGCGCCGATACCAGGCACGAGTATGGGTAGGGTGGGGCAGAGACGGCGCACCTGCCTGAGCTCTTCGGGGTAGGTGGCCCCCACCACCAGCCCCACCTTGCCGCTTCTGGCCCATTCCGCGGCCCTCATGGCCACCGCCAGGTACAGCGGCGTATCCCCTTTCCCCTCCAGGGAGACTTTCAGGCTCTGGATATCGGCCCCACCGGGGTTGGAGGTGCGGCACAGCAGGAAAGCGGCCTTATCCGTATACGACAGAAAGGGCTCAATGGAGTCGTACCCCAGATAGGGACTCAGGGTAACGGCATCAAAGCCGAAGCCATCGAACAAAGCGCGGGCGTATGCCCTGGCGGAATGTCCCACATCCCCCCGTTTGGCATCCCCAATAACAGGTATGTGGGCTGGTATGAAGGACAGGGTCTTCTTCAGGGCCTTAAGCCCGGTCAGGCCCAGGGCCTCGTAGAACGCCAGGTTGGGTTTGTAAGCACATACCAGGTCCTGAGTGGCCTCAATGATGGCCCTGTTGAAGCGGGCCACATCCTTGACCGGCATAAGCTCCAACTGGGGGTCCAGCCCGATACAGAGGAGGCTCTGGTTGAGGGCCATGGCGCCAGCCAACTTCTCCTGGAAGCTCATAGCTGTACCAGCATAGCAGCGAGGGTAAGGAGGGTCAAGCTTTGGTGGGGAGGACGGTTAGCCTGTCATGGGTAGGGGTGCCGCCCTGGCCTCCTGGCGGGGCACTGCTACCCTCACCTCATAGGGAGTGTCTATCTCAGCAGCCTCTCCTGCGGGCACCGCCACCCGCTGCCCCTCGGCGTTGAGCACCACCACTCCGGAGTCCATCAGCAGGCGTCGGTTCTCCTCCCGGTCCTCCCGCTTCTCCCAGCAGATCAGACCGCAGTTGCCGCAGGTGTTGGTGTAGGTCTCGTTAGGGTTGAAGCACTTATCCCTCTGGGTAAGG
>JASLQE010000168.1 GCA_030744635.1 Dehalococcoidia bacterium
CCAACGGAGAGCCCGTTGTAATTGACATCGGCGCCCGGGTGGGTGGCTATGCCAGCGACCTCACCCGCACCCTTTGCCTGGGAGAGCCGGACGGCAGGTTCCGGGAGCTCTATGACATGGTGCTCAATGCCCAGCTTGCGGCCCTCTCCGGCATCCGGCCCGGCATGACCGGGGAGCAGGCCGACTCTCTGGCCCGGGGCGTAATCCAGGATGCGGGCTACGGACACACCTTCGGCCATGGCCTGGGGCACGGGGTGGGGCTGGCCACGCACGAAGACCCCCGCCTGGGGCCGGGCGCATCCCAGGAGCTCCAGGCGGACATGGTGTTCACCGTGGAGCCGGGGGCGTATATCCCCGGCTGGGGGGGCATCCGTATTGAGGACATGGCCCTGCTAACCGCCTACGGCCTCCAACCCCTTACCCGCTGCCCCAAGTAGCCATGGTCACCCTCTCCTTTCACGGCGGCATCGGCTGCATAGGGGGTAACAAGTTCCTGCTCCAAGACGGGGAACACACCTTCTTCCTGGACTTCGGCCTGCCTTTCTCACAGCGCAAAGGGTTTTACGAGGAGTACCTCAACCCCAGGCCGGGGGCCGGACTGCTCGATTTCCTGGAGATGGGCCTGCTGCCCCCCATCCGCGGCATCTACCGGGGTGACCTGGAGACCGTGGGGCTGTGGAAGCGTTTTGACTCCCACAAACACTACCGGGAGATGGACAGCCTTGACGGCGTCTTGCTCAGCCATGCCCACCTGGACCACAGCGGCTATATCTCCTTTCTGCGGGGGGACATCCCCGTTTACGCCTCGGCCCTAACCGCCTTCGTGGCCAAGGCCATGCAGGACTGCGCCAAGAGCGATGTTGAACACGAGGTGTGCTACCTCACCCCCCGGGAGTACTCGGTGCCCAAGAGCGGGTGGCGGCTGGGGGCACTGAAGGGCGGCGAGTGGAACAAGGTGCACTCCGTACAGCGCCCCTTCCGCCTAGCGGACCCCGGCACCGCCTCCCTCAGCCAGGAGGCCCTGTCTTTCTGGCGGGATACTCCCGTCGCCCGCCCCATGGACACCACCCCCCTGGGTGACATGGCCTCTTCTCCCCTCCCCCTGCGCTCCTTTCCCCTGGACCACTCCATCCCGGGTGCCATGGCCTGGGCGGTGGAGACCTCAGTAGGGTGGGTGGTGTATACGGGGGACATTCGCTTTCACGGTAGCCGGGGGGGCCTTTCCCACAACTTCATAGAACAGGCCGCCGCCCTGCACCCCCGCGCCCTGGTGGCCGAGGGCACCTATGTGGAGAGCGAGCGGCTCCCGGTGGCGGAGGAGGAAGTATACGAAAATGCCCTCCGGGCCGCCAGGGGCGCTCGGGGGTTGATAATCGCCGATTTCGCCCCCCGGGACATAGAGCGGTTGCTCACATTCCGGCAGGTGGCACGGAATATAGGTCGCCGCCTTGTCGTCCTCACCCGGGATGCCTATCTGCTGGAGGCCACGGCCCTGATGGAGCCCCTGGTACCCCCCGTGGCCACGGATGACATTTTACGCATATTTGAGGACAGCAAGACCGGCCCGGACAAGTGGGAGAAAGGCGTCTTTGAGCGCCATCACGGGCAGATGGTATCCGCCGAGGAGATAAGCCGGCGACAAACGGACTATATGGTCTGCTTCAGCTTCTTTGACCTCAACAAACTACCTAGCATAATGCCCCAGGAGGGCAGCGTGTATATATATTCCTCCTCGGAGCCACATGACGAGGAGGGAGAGCTGGATGTGCGCCGCCTCAACCAGTGGATTCTACGCTTTGGCATGAGACCGGTAGGGGTACCCCGGTGGACCGAGCACACGGTGGCCTGTCCCCTTGGGGTAAAGGCTGAGTGCGGGCACTGGGCGGTGCCGGACGAAGAGCGGGGCCTGCATGCCTCCGGCCACGCCACCGGCCCCCAGCTACTGGATATGGTAAGAAGCATCCGGCCCCAGACCTTTATCCCGGTACACAGCCAGACTCCGGAGCGCTACCTGGAGCTCCTCAAAGGCACCGACATAGAGGTATACCTCCCCAGCGAAGGAGGGGTGCTGGCCCTGTGATTCCCCTCCGGCTGGAGATAAGGAACTTCCTGTGCTACGGAGAAGGACTGCCACCCCTCTCCCTGGAGGGGATTCATATCGCCTGTTTCAGCGGCGAGAACGGCAGCGGTAAGTCCGCCCTGCTGGACGCCATAACCTGGGCGCTGTGGGGGGAGGCCAGGGGCCGCTCTCAGGAAGAGCTTGTGCACCACGGACAGACGGAGATGGTGGTTGAACTGGAATTCGCCGTGGGCGGGCTGCGCTACCGGTTGGCCCGTCGCCATCACCGCCGTCGCAACCAGACCACCTGTCTTCTACAGGCGGCCCACGATGGCTCCTTCCGTAATCTGGCGGAGGGGGTGCGGCAGGTTGAGGCCAGCCTGGGGCGCATACTGCGACTGGACTACCAGACCTTCATCAACAGTGCCTTCCTGCGCCAGGGCAGGGCGGACGAGTTTACCCTGAAGCGGCCCGCGGAAAAGCGGCAGGTGCTGGCAGACATCTTGGGCATGTCCTATTTCAACCGCCTGGAAGACCGTGCCAAGGAGCGTTCCCGGGAGAGGGCACGGGAGAGGGAGCGCCTGGAGATAGATCTGGAGCATATAACCGCAGAGCTGGCCCACCGCCCCCGGTACCAGGCCGAGCTTGGTGAGGCCGCCCAGCGACTCGGGGAAACGGAGGCCGCCCTCCAGACGGCTGCCACCATGAACCAGGAGACGCAGCAGGGACTGGCACAGGCGGAGCAGCAGGCGGGCAGGCTGCGGGATATGGAGGCCGCCCTGGAAAGCGCCCGTAAGGACGCCGCCTTCTGGCAGGGCCAGGCCGCCGAGCAGCGACGCCTGGTGGATGCCCACCAGGCACTCCTGGACCGCTCCGCTCACATAGAAGAGGGGTACAGGTCACTGTCCCGCGCTCGGGAGCAGGATGAGGAGCTTAACCACAAGCTGTTGCAGTTCACCGGGGAGGACAGCCGCCGGATCTCCCTTCAGTCCGCCTTGGACAACGCCCGGCTTGACCTGGAGAGGGAGCAGCGCACCGCCTCTCAGAAGCTGGGCGAGTTAGAGGAGAAGGCCACCCGCCTCCCCGCCCTTGAAGTGGCTTTAGAAAAAGCGCAGGCCAGCCTGGCAGGCTTCCAGGAAGAATCCGTCCGTCTGGAAGACCTGCGGGGTGAGGTCGAAACCTCGTCCCAGCACCTGGCACTGACAGAAGCGGAACTCATCCAGCTCAAAAAAGAGCTGGATGAGTTCAAGGAGAAGGGACACCTCCTCTCCCAGGAGCAGGCACGCTGCCCTTTATGCGGTGCGGGGTTGGGGGAGGCCGGCGTCTCGGAGCTCCGCTCCCACTACCGGGACGAGGCCGGCTCCAGAGAAGAGCGTATCACCGCTCTCCGCCAGGAGCACACCACCACATCCCGCAGACTTTCCGCCCTGCGTCCGGAGGTGGCCCGGCGGGAGAAAGCGCTGGAGCAAGGCCGGGCACAGGCTCAGGCACAGATAGCGCTGCTATCCAGCAAGGCCACCGAAGCCGCGGCAGCCCGGGAGGAGGCGGCTACACTCAAGGTTACTGCCGGTGAAATGGCGGCCCGCCTCCTTGGTGATGACTTCGCCCACCAGGAGCGCCTGGAGATGGTAGAGTGCCAGACTCGTATAGCTAATATCGGATACGACCCTCAGCAACACCGGGAGGTCCGCCAGCAAAAAGAGGCCCTCAAAAACTTGGATACCGAGATGCGACAGTTGCAGGAGGCCCGCGACCGGCTGCCCTCCCTTGGGCAGGCGGTGGAGCGTGCAACCCAAGCTGCCACCCAGAAAGAAGATGAGGCCACAGACATGATGGCCGAGGTAGCCGCCCTCCACCCCGTGATGGAGGCCCTGCCACATCTCCGCCAAGAGGCGGCGGCAGGCACCACCGAGGTCAGCCGCCTCAGCATAGAGCGGGATGCTTCGCGCGGCCACCAGGCAGTCCTGGAGGACCGGCTGGCACGCCTGGAGCAGCAGGAGCGGGAGCAGGCCACCCGGACTGTCCAACGGGGGCAGGCCGCGCGGGAAGAGGCCCTTTACAACCGCCTGGCCGAGGCCTTTGGTAAAAAAGGGGTCCAGGCCCTCCTGGTAGAGGCCACCCTGCCAGAGTTGGAGGAGGAGGCCGATGCCCTGCTCAGCAGGCTCACTCAGGGCCGGATGGCCCTGCGCTTTGTGACCCAGGACGAGCACGGCAGGGAGATACTGGACATCCGCATCTCCGATGAGCTGGGCACCCGCAGCTACGAGATGTACAGCGGCGGCGAGACCTTCAGAATCAACTTCGCCCTGCGGGTAGCCCTGTCCAAGCTCCTTGCCCGGCGTTCGGGCAGCCCCATGAGGCTGCTCATCGTGGATGAGGGATTCGGCACCCAGGACACCGCCGGCCGGGAGCGGCTTATTGAGGCCATCAACGCCATCTCGCCAGAGTTTGACACCATCATCGCCATCACCCATCTGGATGAGCTGAAGGCGCTATTCCCGGTACGGATAGAGTTCACCAAGACGCCCCAGGGCTCAACCATTGCCGTGAACATGTAAGGAGGACAACCATTGTCAGATTACCTGAAGCAGCTTCAGGATAAGACCAACAACTGCCCCTACGGCTCCTCCCTGGGGTTTAAGGTAGTGGAAGTGCGCCCCGGCTACGCGCGGGTGGTGGCCACCGTCCAGCCGCAGCACGATAGCTGGATTGGCCGCACACACGGGGGCTGGCTCATGTCCCTGGCAGACCACGCTTCATCTATAGTTGGCAACACCATCCCTGGCAACTATGTGGCTACCCAGTTCAACATACACTTCATTAGCACCCCGGATGTGGGCGACCGGGTGGAGGCTGAGGGGAGGGTTCTCCACCAAGGAAAGACCCTGGGGCTGGTGGAGATGAAGGTCACGGGTAGCAACGGCAAGCTGCTGGCCTATGCCACCGGCAATGTGCTCTCCATCGGCGACAGGGCGCCCAGGGACAACAGCCGGGCTGCGGACTAAGGTGCCGGTTTAGGGCTTGGTGCCGCAGGCTGCACGGCCCCGCGCAGTATCTCCGGGTCATAGCCCACGGATGCCCCGTTGGGGGCCGCATACCGCCGGGGTGGGGACATGGGTGGCTCCCCTTTGACGCTCTTGACTATCTCAAAGGCCCTGTCCAGGACATCGTGCTCCGCCTCCAGGACCAGGGTCACACCACCCTCGGAGCCACCTATGCCTCCGGACGCCACATGGCTGGCAGTGGCCCCGCTGAGAACTCTGATGGCCTGTATCTCAGTGACGACCTTGGCCATGGAGAAGGTAATCATGGACACCGGTATACCCATGCTGCGTTTGAAGCGGAAGAAGCCGCACTTATCGGCCACATCGCGCACCGATAGCACCAGCTTCTCCAGTCCCACCGGGCAGATGAAGGTGCCACCCCGGATACACGTCGCCAGCCAGCCATCGGCTGCGCTGCCGCCG
>JASLQE010000169.1 GCA_030744635.1 Dehalococcoidia bacterium
GTGATGTTGCCATGGGAGGTAGGAACATCCCTAGCCATGAGCGGAAGAAGCCAAAGGAAGAGACCCGGAAGGAATCCTGGCCTACTCTGTCTAATAAGCTAGAGCAGGTGCTGATAGTCCGCTCAAAAGGAAAGAAGGGGGAGGGTTAGGCCAAACACATGGCTGCCTACCAGCAGCTCTGTTCGGAGAACCTGCTTCATAATAGGGCGGCGGAAGCGGTAGCCAGGTTGGCTAACTGTACCCTGTGTCCGTGTCGCTGCCAGGTGAACCGCCTGGCAGGCGAGATGGGAAAGTGCCACACCGGTCGCTGGGCCGTGGTATCCAGCTATGGGTCTCACTTTGGTGAGGAGACGCCACTGGCGGGCAGCGGTGGCTCGGGCACTGTTTTTTTCGCCCACTGTAACCTGCGGTGTGTATTTTGCCAGAACCACGCCATCAGCCAGTCCGGGAAGGGAGCGGAGGTGTCTCCGCAGCAACTTGCCGGGATGATGCTCTCCCTCCAGGGTCAGGGGTGCCACAACATCAACCTGGTCTCTCCCAGCCATGTTGTCCCCCAGCTCCTTGAGGCCCTGGACATGGCCGTCGCCGATGGGCTTACAGTGCCGCTGGTGTATAACACTGGCGGCTACGATTCCATTGATACCCTGCAGTTGCTGGACGGAGTGGTGGACATATACATGCCGGACATGAAGTATGCCGATGAGGAGACGGCCCATCACTACTCAGGAGTCAGTGATTACCCAAGGGTAAACCAGGCAGCGGTTACAGAGATGCACCGGCAGGTGGGGGACCTTGAAGTGGATGGCGGTGGAGTGGCTATGAGGGGGCTACTGGTGCGGCATTTAGTGCTGCCCGTCGGCCTGGCTGGCACACCTATCATAGCCAGGTTTTTGGCCCGGGAAGTGTCTCCCGGCACATATGTGAATGTTATGGCCCAGTACCATCCGGCGTACCGGGCATGGGACTCTCCAGAGCTGTCGCGCTCCCCCTCGAGGGACGAGTATCGGGAGGCAGTGCGGATGGCCCAAGAGGAAGGGTTAAGCCGCCTGGACGGCCTGCATACGCCATTGGCTATGAGATTGCTCTATCGCTGAGCCATAGAAATGTCAGATGTTGAAGGCATTCACGCATATATCCATGGCCGGGTGCAGGGGGTGTTTTACCGGGACTTCGTGAAGCGCATGGCGCGCCCCCTCTCCTTGACCGGGTTGGTGCGCAATCTGCCCGATGGGGAGACCGTGGAGGTGGTGGCGGAGGGAGAGCGGGACAAGCTGGAGGAGCTTCTGCATAACTTGGAGACCGGGCCTAAAGGTGCCAGTGTGGAAGTGATGGAGTACGAATGGCGCCCGGTCCGCCACCAGTTCCAGGGCTTTAGGATACGGCAGGATTAGTCCGCCTCCGCCCCTACCGCAGTCCCCGTATCTAACTCTGGTGCTTCTACCACTGCCACCGTATCGGTCTCTGCCGGCCCCTCTACCTCCTCCTCCTCTACCTCCTCAGCCAGACCACGAATCCCGTAGAAACGGGGCTCCTGGCTCAGCACCTGTTCCACCGTATGTGGATAAACATTCTTGCCCCGTAGCTGACTCAGCTGCTGGGCTATCTCCTCCGAAGGTACAGGTTGGTTGCCCCGGGCCAGGAGCAGCCGGAAAATGGTCTCCATCACCGTCATTGTTGGCGAGAGGAAGCCCGCGCCTTCGGCGCAACACTCCCCTATGGTCTGGACAAGCTGCTGGGGGGTTGCCTTCCTCGCTTCGGGCTGATGACGCGAACAAAGGTAGCTCCTTGCCAGCAGTGAGAGGGGGCGTCCGTTCTCTTCCAGCCATTCGGTATCGATGTAGTAGGTGATATCTCCCCCTTTAGACTTCTAATTCCGCCCGGGCACTGCGTATCAGCTCAATGTATCCTGTGCTGGCACCGCAGTCCTGGGCTATTTCCTGGTCTACTTCTAATGATTCTCCCATCAGCACTTTGCCGTAGTCTTCCGCTCGCCCTTGGCCCTCCTGGTCTCCTGTAAAGCGTTGCCGGCAGTCGATAATGGCAAGGTCAAATGGCAGGATGAAATACAGGTCGGCCATCACCCTCTCCATACCCAGGGCCTCCAGGTCCTCCCGGCGGTACTTGGTATGGGGCAGCAGTCCCAGCAGGTTGTGGATGGCGAAGCGGCCCCGTCCCTCGATAACCTTGCAGGAGGCCACATTTATCCAGAAGTCACAGGAGAGTAGCACATTGGGCACCCATGCCGAGGCCAGGGCAAAGGACTTGACCAGAGGGGTCTCAATTTCCACACACACGCTGTCTTTAACATCCACGGTCAGCACCCGTGGGAAGCTATAGCCCAGCTCATGGTAGGTGGGCCCCATGGGTATGCCCTCCGGGTTGCCTTCAACAATAAGTATATCGGCGTCGCTGACCCTGCGGATACCGCTGATTATGGTCTCCATGGTCTCTCTGCTGGTGGATAGGGGGTGTGGGCGTGGGTAGGCGGCATCGGGCTTGATGAGCACGCGGCGAGCTCTGGCCACCTGAGGCGGCGGCCGGAACTCGAAGGCGGCGGCCTCGAATATATCCACGGGCATCATCCGTGGCGCTTCCAGCGCAAGTCGATTTCCTCGATTTTACCCACACCTTTAAGGGTGGAGGCCATGGCTTCCAACACCCGGCCCATCGTCTGCTTTACGAAAGGATTGGTACGCGTCCACTTGCCATTGATAAAGAGCTCCAACTCGTCATCGCGGCAGAGGGGGAATGTTCTTGATATCAAATCGGCCAGTGCGGAGATGTTATCCCATGAAAACTGGGGCGGCGACATATCGAATGGGGAGTCGCTGACCACCGCCCACACCTCTGCCGGGTTGCAAAGCAAATCGCTTCCCACTTCTGCGCGGTGTGCTTCTATTTTGGTGGCCTTCTGGCCGCTGAAGCCCTCTACCAGTAGCAGGTCGTGGGAGTCCACAATGAAACGGGGCAGCCGCTCCAGCCCCAACGTATCCGTGTGCCGGTATTGAATGGCCAGTCCTTCCGGGGAGACTATGGCCACTGTCTGGCTTCCAGCCTTGGACATACGGCTGGTGTCCTTGCCCTCCCGGTCCATCTCAAAGCTGTGGGAGCTATGCTTCAGTGTGGCCACACGGTACCCGCGCTGTATCAGCGCGGGGATGAGCCTTTCCAGCAAAACGGTCTTGCCCGACTTTGACTTGCCTACGATGGATATCAGCGGTGGCATCAATTACCCCTTTCCCGGCTCCATTCCAGCAGCATCACCTGCACCCGGTCTCCGGACCGGAGGTTAGTGGTGCCCTCAGGTACAATGGCCAGGCCATCCGCCTGTGCCATGGAGGTGAGGATGCCGGAGCCCTGGGGGCCGCTCAGCCGGGCGAGCAACTCGCCATCCCGGCGGGAGAGACGTACCCGGGCGAAGTAGCGGCGCCCGTCCCGGTTGGTGACCGGGTCCTCCAGCACCGCTTCAATTGTGGGCAGGGGGATCTCCCCTTTGCCCATCATCTTTTGCACGGCGGGCCGCCCGAAGACGGCAAAGGTTATCATGGAGCTAACAGGATTGCCGGGCAGCCCCAGGTGTGGTACACGTCTTTCCCCGTGGCGGAACCGCCCGAAAGCCAGTGGTTTTCCGGGTTTCATGTTCACTGTCCAGAAGTTCATGTCCCCTTCCTGGGCCAGCACATCCTTCACCATGTCATAGTCACCCTTGGATACGCCGCCGGAGGTGAGCACCAGATCAGCCTCCATGGCCAGGCGCACCTTCAGCCGCAGGTCCTCCTCAACATCCCGGGCGATACCCAGCATTCGGGGGATACCCCCAAGCCCCTGGACCTGGGCGGCCAGGGCGTAGGTGTTGGAGTCATATATGCGTCCCGGAGGCAGCGTTTCCCCCAGGGGTGTAAGCTCGTTCCCCGTGCCTATGATGGCCACCACGGGGCGGCGGATGGCCGGGACCCGTGCCATGCCCAGGGACGCCAACACACCTATCTGTGGAGGGTTAAGTACGGTGCCACGTTCCAGCACCAGACTGCCCCGGGGGATATCCTCTCCGGCCCGGCGGATATTTAGCTGTCCCGGCACCTCCCGGTGAATTCCGATGTGGGACAGGGACTCCCGCCGGTTGCGGCGCTCCTCCTCGTCTGTATCCTCAAACTGGACTACGGTATCCGCCCCGGGCGGGACCGGTGCCCCGGTCATAATGCGCACCGCCTCCCCCGGCCCCACCGGTCCGGTGGGAAGGCCGCCGGCGGCCACCTCTGCAATAACTCGTAGCACCCGGGGGCTGGATGG
>JASLQE010000170.1 GCA_030744635.1 Dehalococcoidia bacterium
TGAATCATAGCTTGTCAGGTGGTGGTTCGGGCAGTCATCCTGCTAACAGGCCAGCCATGAGCCATAGTTTACACCCGCTCACGGGTGGGTGGATGAGGCTGCCGGGTATACCTGGGGAGGGGCCTGCCACCTAAGCGGCCAGCTTACCGCCCAGTGCCCAGTCCTCCTTGGCAACCTCCTGGAAGACCACAGTGGTGGATTCCGGTGTGGTGTGGGCAATGGTCACCATGGCCTCGGTGATGACCCGGGCCAGCTCAGCTTTCTGGGCGTGGGTACGCCCCGGCCACATCTCAATCCTCACTATGGGCATCGTCTCCTCCTTGCCTGTCTTGTAGCCGGTGCCGGGGATAAGAGCCGAAGATTCTGAACAGGATGGTCATGGACTTGATGTAGGTCAAGGACCGGGCAATCTGGGTATCCTGGCGGTGGCCCTCCAGGTCCACCAGGAAGTAGTAACGCCCGGGCGTTTTCTTCAGGGGCCGGGACTCAATCTTTATCAGATTTATCTCCCGGCTGGCCAGCTCCTGAAGCACCGCGGCAAGCTGGCCGGGCCGGTCTTCGGCGAAAGAGAAACACAGAGAGGTGCGGTCGTCCCCGGTGGCGGCGTGGTCCGCCTTGGCCAGTACCACAAAACGGGTGACATTCACCCGATAGTCCTGTATGCGGCGGGCCAGTATTTTGGCGTGGTGCATCCGGGCCGCCCGACGGGTGCCGATGGCCGCCGCACCTTGGGCATCGGACATCATCTGCTCCACCGCCGCCGCCGTGCTGGGGGCGGCCATGAGTCTGGCATCCGGGAAATAGCGGCTGAGGAAGCGCTGGGACTGGGATAGGGGCTGTGGATGAGAAAAGACGGTGTGGATGTTCTCTTTTTCAGTCCCCGGCCTCACCAGCAGGTATAGCCGGATAGGCAGCAACACCTCTCTGTGGATAGAGAGGCGGGGCTGCTGGATGAGGAGGTCCAAGGTTTCAGGAACTGAGCCGCCGATGCTGTTCTCGATGGGCACCACCCCCTCCTCCACCTGGCGTCTGGCCACTGCGTTTGCCACCAGGGAGATGGTGAAAAAGGGCACCAGTTCAGCCTGGCTATCATACAGGAGGGCGGCCTCCTCGGAGAAAGTCCCCTGGGGACCCAGGTAGCCGATACGCTGGCTCACTCCGCTTCTGTCTCCAGGGCAGCCTCCTGAGTAAGGGCCAGGCGGAGGGCCTCCTCGCTCTCTTTGTTGATAACCACCAGCAAATCGTCCCCGGCCTGAAGCACTGTATCCCCGTTGGGTCTCTGGGGTGGCTGGTTGTCCCGCAGCAGCAGCGTAATCAGGGCACCGGTGGGGAGGTCTATCTGCCCCACCATATTGCCCACCACTACCGAGCCCTCCGGAACCTTCACCTGGACAATCTCCAGGCTGGCATTGTCCAAAGTCACCAGATGGGTGAGAAAACGGGTGGGCATATCGTGCTCTATCTGCTCCAGCACCAGGTTGATGCTGCTGACAGTGATATCTATCCCCAACCTCTTGAACAGGGCTTCGTGGCTGGGGTTGGTTACCCTGGCGGCGGTGCGGGGCACGCTGAAGCGGTGCTTGGCGAGCTGGCATGCCACCAGGTTGTCCTCATCGGAGCCGGTAATGGCCACAAACATGTCCGCCCGCTCCACCCCGGCTTCTAGCAGCACGCTGGCGTCGCAGCCGTCGCCGGCCTCACAGATGCTGCCCAGCTCCTCGTTAATCTCGTCGCATACCTCATCTCGCTTATCCACCACCAGCACCTCGTGGCCCTCTTCCAAAAGGGTCTTGGCCAGGCTATGGCCGGCGCGGCCACCACCGACGATTACTATGTACAAGAGCTCATCCTACCAGTCTCTGCCTCAGCAGGTGGGCTACAATACGGGTGGGGCTGAAAGTTTCCAGGCCAAGCTCCTCGTAGAGCTCGCTGCGGGCAGGGTCATATATCCGGCACAGCACTCGGGATACGTTATAGATGTCCCTGGCCATCTGGGTGGCCAGAATATTCCGGTTATCCTCCTCGGTGAGGGCGATGAAAGCATCGGCTTCCTCAATGCCGGCCCTCTCCAGGTCCTCGGGCTCCGTGCCGTCCGCAATCAGGGCTTCGCCTTTGAAAGTGGGTGGCAGGCGCTCAAAGCTATCCGGGTCAAGGTCGAGGATGGTCACCTGGTTCTCTTCAGAGTCCAACAGGGTGGCGAGCTCGGCCCCAACCAGGCCACAGCCCATGATTATGGCCTTCAATCCACCTACTTGTCCTTAGCCTCCGGGACAGGTTCCCGCGACAGAATAACCCGGCAGGGGGCGTTCTTGAGCACGTAAGGCACATTGCGCCCCATGCTGAACTCGCCGAATCTACGCTTATAGTTAATCCCCATTACTATGAGGTCGGCCTCTTTCTCCACGGCAGCGTCCACGATGGCCGGGCCTACTTCCCTGGCCTTCAGTAGCTCGGTTTCCACCTCGTAATCGGCATCGCTGGCAAACTGCTCCGCCTGGTCCAGCACCGATTCACCCCGCTCCACCTCCGGGTCTATTATGGCTTCCAGCG
>JASLQE010000171.1 GCA_030744635.1 Dehalococcoidia bacterium
GTACTTCCATCACCATCCCTCTACGGCAATTCGCTGAGGACAGCAACATATTGTACCACCGATGTGCTCCGATGCCTACCTACGGTCTTCTGCCATGTCCGACAGGGAAAATCAGCTTCAGCGAAACGAGCCGGTAAGGGCTAACCCTTTCCAAACGTTGACAAAGACAGGCCCCGCCTTTAGAATTTGGCTCAGTTGAAATCTGCATTACAAAGGCGGCAATAGACTGTGAGCTTATTCCTCTTGCTATCGCGGGTGATAGACATGCTAACCTGGGCCATCATCTTCCGGGCCATCCTCTCCTGGTTCGCTATTTCCCCGAGCAACCCCATATCGGTGTTCCTGACCCGCGTCACCGAGCCCTTCTTGGCCCCGGTGCGCCGCTACATACCCCGAACAGGCACGCTGGACCTGGCCCCTTTTGCCGCCATTGTGCTTCTACAGTTTGTGATAAAAGGGCTACTGTCCTACCTGCTGGTCAGGCCAGGTTAGTTTCCGGGGGTAGCAAAGTCCCCTTTGCCCGGAGGCACAGGGGACAGGGAAGGCGGAGAGTGTTTGTCAGCTAATCAAAGAGCTTGGGCTCTTTGCCCGGATTCAGCTTCTTGAACTTATCAATTAGCTGGTCTTGGCTTTCAGCATGGGAGGAGTCGGTCATGCAGGCATCCACCGGGCACACCTCGGCGCACCGTGAAGAGTCGTAGTGGCCGATGCACTGAGTGCATTGGTCTGGGTCAATCACATAGACCGGGTCGCCCTCGGTGATAGCCACATTAGGGCACTCCGGTTCACATGCACCGCAGTTTATGCAATCGCTGGTGATTTGATAAGCCATACTAACCTCCTTGGCTGGCTAAATATTGTTCCCGCTGAGGGAACTTTTCCTGAAGAGCCTTTAGAACATTATCAGGTACCAGATTGGTATAATAGCCCCGCAAGCCAGCCACCTCCTTAAGCAGGCTGGAGCTCAGGAACTGGTACTCAATGCGGGTCATGAGGGACACCACCTCCACCTCGGGGGCCATGTTCCGGTTCATAAGGGCCATCTCAAACTCGCGCTCAAAATCAGAACCCATCCTTAGGCCTCGCACAATAGCCCTGGCACCCACCTTCCGGGCGAACTCCACCACCAGCCCGTGGAAGCTCACCACTTCCACATTGGGTATGGATGAAGCTGCCTCCTGGAACAACGCCACCCGCTCCTCGGTGTTGAACATCAGGTTCTTGGGCGGCAAATCATATACAGCCACAATAACACTCTCAAAGAGAGATGCGGCCCTACGGGCTATGTCAAGGTGCCCCAGAGTAACGGGGTCAAAGCTGCCAGGATAGACGGCAACAATCAACGGGCTTCCCCCTTACGGTAAATTGACACGGTGGTATCGCCATGCCGGCGCGCCTTCAGCAGACCAAGCCCCTCATACTGGGAAGGGAGGGGAAAGCGCGAGGAGTGGAAGACCACTACCACCGCTCCAGGGGCCAGCAGAGGGGAGACAGCCATCTGGCCCAGCAGCCCCTCAATGCCGGGAGCAGCATAGGGAGGGTCAACAAAGACCAGATCGTACTCCGCCTCCAGAGACCGCAGTGCCCGATCCGCTGGCGTACACCGTACCAGTGACTGCCCTTCCATGCCAGAAGACCTCAGGTTGTGACGAATGGCCGCACAGCTACCGGTATCATGGTCTACGAAATCGGCATGCTCCGCTCCGCGGCTGAGCGCCTCGATGCCCAGGGCACCGGAGCCGGCATACAGGTCCAGGACACGGCACCCCTCCACACTGCCCAGCATACTGAAAACGGCCCCACGCACCAGCGATGTGGTGGGACGGGCAGAGCGGGGTGCCTTCAGCCGCAGCCCCTTAACAGTGCCAGATATTACCTTCATAGCGCTTACCGGCATATCACAAACTCGGCTATTTTAGCATGGGGCAAATCCAGACGCAACCCTGGAATCCCAAGGGCGCCAACGCGACACTATTTGTCCACACGCCTTCACCACACAACGCCTGATGGGTAAACGGGCCCCTCAAAGTCAGACACCCTATGCCGACCCCAATAGCGCCCTGGCCCTATGGCTATTAGGAATGCCGCCTAACGCCCCACGATGATAGTGCTTATAGCACAGCCGGGTGGTTCACCTCCCAGGTTGCTGGTAAGCCCTATATTGGGGTCCCGTATCTGGCGCTGCCCCGCCCGACCCTGGAGCTGGAGGTACATCTCATAGAGCATCCTTACCCCGCTGGCTCCGATTGGGTGGCCAAAGCACTTCAGCCCACCATCGGGCTGGACCGGCAGGCCCCCTTCCAGGGTGAAGAAACCTGAGTCTATATCGT
>JASLQE010000172.1 GCA_030744635.1 Dehalococcoidia bacterium
CGGGCTGAGGAGATTTACGAAGGCACAGCAGGTGGTGGATGAGGAAGCAAGCCCGCCACATAAAGTCCGGTCTTGAGGTCCAGGTGGAGTCCGCACTCAAGACCGGGTCCACCTTCGCCATGGCACTACTGACCTTTGTAGTAGTCATACGCGAGGGTATTGAGACCGTCCTTTTACTGTTCAGCACCTGGCAGGTGGAGGGGGACTCGGCGGCACTGTTTACGGGCGGCATCATCGGGCTGGTAGTTGCCATCGCCGTCGGCTACCTGGGATATAAGGGCAGCCAGTTCATCAACCTGCGGGTTTTCTTCAATGTTACCGCGGTGCTGCTCGTCTTCTTCGCGGCAGGCCTGCTGGCTCACGACATCCACGAGTTCCAGGAAGCGGGTCTTTTCCCCATCCTCCAGGACGAGGCGTGGAATACAAACGGGGTCCTCAACGAGAAGGCCGGGCTGGGTAGCTTCCTCAAGGCCCTTTTAGGCTCTAACGGCAACCCGAAGCTACTGGAGGTATTCTTCTACTTCGCGTATCTGGGTGGCGTGCTGTGGACTTATTTCCGCCCGGCGGGTGAACCCGGCCGTTTCTCCCAGCCTGCGGCCCCCCCCAGCCCCAGGGTTGAGACGACTCATCGTGCCAGTTCCACTTCGGTACTTTCATGTATTTGCTAATACCTATCCTTTTTATTGGCTGTACGCCATGTAGAGTTTAAGCCCCCGTCCCCATGGCACCGCATATTTACAGGAATAAAGCAAAGGAGTCAACAAGATGCGTAAGACCTATACCAACCTGGTAGCCCTAATAGTGGCCTTATCGGTGCTTCTCACCGCTTGCGCCGGCGCCACCCCGACGCCAGCAACCACACCCACCCCGATGATAAAGGAGGTTATCAAAGAGGTGCCAGCGGCTCCCAAGCCACAGAGCCTCACCATTTATTCGGGGCGCAGCGAGACACTGGTGGACCCCATCATCCAGCAGTTCGGCCAGGCCACGGGCATCGAGGTAGCGGTGAAGTACGCCAAGACCGCCCAACTGGCGGCCACCCTTCAGGAGGAGGGGGAGAAATCCCCTGCCGATATTTTCTTCGCCCAGGACCCCGGCGGGCTGGGCGCCGTGGAAGACATGCTCGTCCGTCTGCCCGACGGTATGTTGGACCAGGTGTCCGGCTGGGCACACTCGCCAGATGGCAGGTGGGTGGGCATCTCCGGCCGCGCCCGGGTGGTAGTGTATAATACCGAGAGATTGACCGAGAGCGACTTGCCCGATTCCATCTTTGCCTTCACTGACCCCCAGTGGAAGGGGCGCATAGGCTGGCCGCCCACCAATGCCTCCTTCCAGACCATGGTTACCGCTATGCGGGTGATATGGGGGGAGGACAAGACCCGACAATGGCTGCTGGGCATCCAGGCCAATGACCCCAAGATATACCCCAAGAATACCCCCACCGTGGCCGCCGCCGGCGCCGGGGAGATTGATGTGGGCTTCGTAAACCACTACTACCTGTACCGCTTCCTCCAAGAGCACGGAGAGTCCTTCGCCGCCCGCAACTACCATCTCCCTTCCGGTGGTCCCGGTGCCCTGGTGATGGTGGCCGGGGCAGGCATACTGTCCACCTCAGGGAGCAAAGAGGCAGCCCAACGCTTCCTGAAGTTCATGCTGTCCCCGGTAGCCCAGCAGTACTTCACCGGGCAGACCTTTGAATACCCGCTGGTGGAAGGCGTTAAAACAAACCGATTGCTCACCCCTCTAAACGAGATAACACGACCCCAGATTGACCTGGGAGGCCTGAAGGATATCAGGAGCACTCAGGCGCTCTTCCGGGAGACAGGAATCCTGCCCTGAGCACAGAGGTTGAGGCAAGGGGCATACGCCCCATAGTGGCTCCAGTAGGCCGGGCCGCAGGTGCGGCCCGGCCCCCGGCGGTGGTGTGGCTGTCGGCCGCCCTGGTGGCGGCGGCCATGGTGCTGCCCATGGTCTATCTGGTAGTGCGGGCACTGGGGGCCGGAGCCGAGGTGTGGGAGCTGCTTTTCAGGGGCCGTACCCTGGCCATACTGGCACGCTCGGTGGTGCTGGCGGCAGTGGTAACCGGGGCCAGCACCGTCATAGCCGTGGTCCTGGCCTGGCTCACAGTCCGCACAGACCTGCCACTGCGGCGGTGGTGGGCAGTGCTGACCATCCTACCCCTGGTCATCCCCAGCTATGTAGGGGCCTTCCTGATCATCGTTGGATTAGGGCCCCGGGGTATGCTCCAGCAGTTTTTGGAAGGCCCCCTGGGGATAGAGCGGCTGCCCGAGATATACGGCTTCCCGGGGGCCATGCTAATCCTAACCCTTCTAAGCTACCCCTATGTGCTGCTAACGGTGCGAGCGGCTTTATGGCGCCTAGACCCGGCCTTGGAAGAGGCCTCCCTCAGCCTGGGGCACGGTGCCTGGGACACTTTCCGCCGGGTGACCCTCCCCCTCCTCCGCCCTGCCATAGCTGCCGGGGCTCTGCTAGTGGCCCTGTACACCTTAAGCGACTTCGGAGCAGTCTCTCTGCTGCGCTATGAGACCTTCACCTGGGCCATCTACCTCCAATACGAGGCCGCCCTGGACAGGACGGCGGCCTCAGCCCTTTCCCTGGTACTGGTAGCGCTGGCCCTGAGCATAGTATTCCTGGAGGCCACCAGCCGGGGCCGTGCCCGCTACCATCGCAGCACGGTGGGCGCAGTGCGCCGTCCGGCCACGGTGCGCTTGGGGAAATGGCGCTGGCCCGCCCTGGCCTTCTGCGGCGGCATAGCCCTCTTCGCTCTGGCCATACCCATGGCCATCCTGGTCTACTGGGTGGTGCGAGGCATAGCCGCTGGCGAGGCCCTGGGACAGGTATGGGGCGTGGCCCTGAACTCGGCCTATGTCTCTGGGCTGGCAGCACTGGCCTGTGTGGCCGCCGCCCTCCCTGTAGCTTATCTATCCGTACGCCACCCGGGCCGCATCAGCAACCTTCTGGAGCGTATCAGCTATATGGGCTTCGCCCTGCCGGGGATAGTCATCGCCCTGGCCCTGGTCTTCTTCGGGGCTAACTTCGTTACACCTATATACCAAACCGTGGCCCTTCTCATCTTCGCCTATATGGTTCTCTTCCTGCCCACCGCCCTGGGGGCTGCACGGGCTTCCCTCCTTCAGGTAAGCCCCAGAGTGGAGGAGGCGGCCCGCAGTCTGGGGCGCACACCCTTGCAGACCATGGCCGCTATAACCCTCCCCTTGGTACGGCAGGGGGTACTCTCCGGGGCTGCCCTGGTCTTTCTGGTGACGATGAAGGAGCTACCGGCCACACTGCTTCTCAGTCCCATAGGCTTCAAGACCCTGGCCACCACCACCTGGGCAGCATCCTCGGAGGCCTTCTTCGCCAAGGCAGCCGCCCCCGCTCTATTGATAATAGCGGTCTCCTCCCTGGCTGTGGCCATAATGAGCTGGCAGGAAAGGAGGGGTGGGAGTGGCTCCGGCTAAGAAGAGTATAATGGTAATCAAACGCATGGCACAGGAAGAGAAGCGAGCAGACTCACCACCTATTCTGGCCCTCCGTGGCGTGACACGCAGCTACAGCGAGAGCATGGCCGTGGACCGCCTCTCCCTTGAGGTAGCCCAGGGGGAGACCTTGGTTATCCTGGGCCCCAGCGGGTGCGGCAAGACCACCGTGCTGCGCCTCATCGCCGGACTGGAGCACCCCGACGAAGGCACAATAGATATCAGTGGCCGCCGCGTGGCCGGGGGCAGGGAGTGGGTGCCGCCGGAGAAACGTGGGGTGGGGCTGGTATTCCAGGACTATGCCCTGTTCCCCCACCTATCACTATCCCAGAATATCGCCTTTGGCCTCAAGGGCATGAAGCCAGCCCAGAGGCGGCAGCGGGTATGGGAAATTCTCTTCCTGGTGGGCCTGGAGGGGTTGGGGGAACGCCACCCCCACCAACTCTCCGGTGGCCAACAGCAGAGGGTGGCCCTGGGCCGGGCCCTGGCCCCCCAGCCCCAGGTGCTGCTTCTGGATGAACCATTCAGCAACCTCGACACCGACCTCCGCCTCCAGGTGCGGGAGGAGGTGCGCCGCATCCTCAGGACTACCGGCACGACCGCCATATTTGTAACTCATGACCAGGAGGAGGCCTTCTCGTTGGCCGACCGCCTGGCAGTACTCAACGAAGGCCGCATGGAGCAGTTGGAGAAGCCGGACATGGTTTACAACTTCCCCACCACCCGCTTCGTGGCCGATTTCGTGGGCCATGCCGATTTCGTGACCGGTGAGGTGACCAATGGGTCGGTGCGTACCGGGCTGGGTGCCTTCCCCTACCAGACCGACCTCCCAGTGGGCACCCCGGTGGAGGTGATGGTGCGCCCCGATAATCTCCTCCTTTCCCCGGATCCGGAGGGGAACACCACCGTGGTGGAGCGGCGCTTCTTGGGCCCCTTCAACCAGTATGTCCTGCGCTTATCCTCCGGAGACTTCATCCACGCCAATGCCCCGTCGGCGGTGGTGTACGCTGAGGGCATCCGCCTCCGTGCGGAGCTGAGAGTAGCCTGTCTCACCGTTTTTCTGGACGCAACGGCCAGTGAGGTAGCTTAGCAGGTTTACAGACGCCCTTGGGCAGGGGATGGCAATAAGCCACAGGGTGCAGTAGCCTTTGGCCTCCCGGTAACATACAATGTAAGTATGGATACCCATAGCGAAAAGTGCGGCCACTGCCGGGACGACTTGGCGGACGAGTTCGTAGAGTATAAGGGCAAGGCCTACTGCTGCGCCACCTGTGCCTTTGAGGTCAGCCTGAAGCTGGGGAGCATGTGCGGCTCCCGCTCCTCGGTAGAGGCCGGGATGCGCTTCGTGCGCTCCCAGCGCCCCACCCCAACTGAGCCCTTATTGCTGCTCTCGTCCAGAAACAT
>JASLQE010000173.1 GCA_030744635.1 Dehalococcoidia bacterium
GGTGGACCTGAGCACGGTGTTTGCGGCCGTGGGCAGGGCGGCCCGAGGGGAGATAACCCCCGAGGACCTGGAGGACCTGGCCCTGGTGGCCTGCCCCGGCTGCGGTAGCTGTGCCGGAATGTTTACCGCCAACACCATGAACTGCCTGACGGAGGCCCTGGGGATGGGACTGCCGGGAAACGGCACCATTCCAGCTACGGTTGGCCGGCGCCGCCAGCTTGCCCGCCAGGCGGGGAGGCAGGGGGTGGCCCTGGTGAAGCAGGGCCTTCTGCCAAGGGACATCGTTACCGAGAGCGCCATCCGCAACGCCTTCATTGTGGACATGGCCCTGGGCGGCAGCACCAACTCCGTGCTTCACCTTATCGCCATAGCCAGCGAGGCTGGAGTGGCCTTTCCCCTGGAGGAGGTCAACCGTATAAGTGACGCCACGCCGCACCTGTGCAAGATGAGTCCGGGAGGCCCTAACCATATAGAGGACCTGGACCGGGCCGGTGGCATTCCGGCGGTTATGAAAGACGTGGGGGGGCATATGCACCTCGGGGCCATGACGGTAACCGGCGGGCCTCTGGGCCGCACCTTGGAGGCGGCCAGGGCAGGGGACGGGGAGGTCATCCGCCCCGCCGCCCAGCCGCACTCGAACACGGGCGGCCTCAGTATCCTGTTCGGCAACCTGGCCCCGGAGGGGGCGGTGGTGAAGAGCGCCGCTGTGGACCCCGCCATGCGCAGCCACAAAGGCCCCGCCAGGGTGTTCGAATCGGAGGAGGAGGCCACTGCGGCCATCATGCGGGAGGAGATAAAGCCGGGAGAGGTGGTGGTCATCCGGTACGAGGGCCCCCAGGGGGGGCCGGGGATGCGGGAGATGCTCACCCCGACATCTCTGCTTTCGGGCATGGGAATGGACGATAAGGTGGCCCTGATTACGGACGGACGCTTCTCCGGGGCCACACGCGGCTCGGCCATAGGCCACATCTCCCCGGAGGCCGCCGCCGGTGGGGCTATTGCCGCCGTGAGGGAAGGCGATATAATAGAGATTGACATAAACCAACGCAAGCTGGATGTGGCCCTGGACGGGGCGGAGATAGAAAGACGCCTGAAGGCCCTGCCCCCCTTTGAACCTAAAATCAAGAAGGGCTATTTGCGGCGCTATGCCCAGGCCGTAACCTCTGCCAGTACCGGCGCGATTTTCAGGGATAGGTGACAACAGTGAGGCTTAAAGGAGCTCAGATACTTTGTGAATGCCTGCGGCGGGAGGGGGTGGAGGTCGTCTTCGGCTTCCCCGGTGGGACGGTGCTGCCCCTGTATGATATCCTGCCCCAGTACCCGGAGTTGCGTCATGTGCTGGTACGCCACGAGCAGGGTTCGGCCCATGCCGCCGATGGCTATGCCCGTGCCACCGGCAAGGTAGGCGTGTGCCTGGCCACCTCCGGGCCGGGGGCCACCAACCTGGTCACCGGCATAGCCAACGCCTACCTGGACACCTCTCCCATGGTGGCCATCACCGGCCAGGTGGCACGGCAGTTCATCGGGAAGGACGCCTTCCAGGAGGTGGACATCACTGGCATCACCCTGCCCATCACCAAGCACAACTACCTGGTAATGGAGGGTTCGCGGCTGGCGGAAACAGTGCATGAGGCCTTTTTCGTGGCCCGCACCGGCCGCCCCGGACCGGTGCTGCTGGATATACCCCGGGATGTGTTCGTGGAGGAGGCTACTTATCACCCCGACCAGGAGTACGACTTTGACGCCTTGAAGCACAACCCAAGCGGTCACCCCGCCCAGGTGAAAAAGGCGGCCCGGGCCATCAACGAGTCCCGCCGCCCTGTCATCCTGGCCGGCAGGGGAGTGATTGTCTCCGATGCGTGCCGGGATATGCTATCGCTGGCGGAGAAGGCGCAGCTCCCGGTACTCAACACCCTGCTGGGTCTGGGCTCCATACCGCAGACCCATTTCCTGAGCCTGGGTATGCTGGGCATGCACGGTAGCGCATATGCCAACAAGGCGGTAAGCCACGCAGACCTCATCGTTGCCCTAGGCATGAGATTTGACGACCGCGCCACCGCTAATTTGAGCGGCTTTGCCCCTGAAGCCAAAATAGTGCATATAGACATAGACCCGGCGGAGATAGGTAAGAATGTGCCGGTGGATGTGCCTATCGTGGGCGATGTGGGGAAGGTGCTTGAGGTACTGGCCCCCCTGGTGCAGCAGGGCGACCGTCGGCAGTGGCTACAGCAGATTGAGCAGTGGCGGGCGGAGCACCCCAATATCATCCCCGATGGTGCGGAGCTGGTGCCTCAGTACGTTATCAGCCAAATATGGGAGGCCACGCGTGGGGAGGCCCTGGTGGTCACAGGAGTGGGGCAGCACCAGATGTGGGCGGCCCAGAACTTCCAATTCCACAGGCCCAACGGCCTGATTTCCTCAGGCGGGCTGGGGGCTATGGGTTTCGAGCTACCCGCTGCGCTGGGGGCCAAGGTCGGTTGTCCCCAGGATACGGTGTGGTGCATAGCCGGGGACGGTGGCATCCAGATGACCATACAGGAGCTGGGCACCATCGCACAGGAGGGCGCAGCGGTCAAGATAGCCATTATGAATAACGGCTTTCTGGGCATGGTGCGCCAGTGGCAGGAGCTTTTCTATCACCGCCGCTATGTGGGCACCCAGCTTGGCGGCCCCGACTTCGTGATGCTTGCCAGGGCCTACGGCATTCAGGGGGAAAGGGTCACCGATAAGGCCCAGGTGCGCCCGGCGATAGAGCGGGCTACGGTACACCCCGGCCCATACCTTATCGATTTCGTGGTGGAGCCGGAGGAGAATGTATATCCCATGGTGCCCCCGGGCGCTTCCCTGATGGACTTCGTAGAAAGCCCCCGGGTGAGGCAGAGGTCCCCGGCCTCCAGCCTTGGCGTCAGCAATATCTGATACCGCTGCCGGTATGCGGCTGGTAGATACCCATGCCCACCTGGATGATGTGCCCGACCTGCCCTCCGTTCTGGACAAGGCCGCAGGGCGGGGAGTGATGGCTGTGGTGGCCGTGGGTTCGGACATGGAGTCCAACCGCAAGACCCTGGAGATAGCCGGACTGTACCCGGGCCGGGTGTTCCCCGCCCTGGGCCTCCACCCCTGGGAGCTTACCAATGGGGGGGAGGCCGTGGCGGGGCTGGCACTGGCCTTCATAGAGGAGAACATATCGCGGGTGGTGGCGGTGGGGGAGGTGGGCCTAGACTATAAAAAGGAGCTGGTGAGGGAGACGGGCAAGGAGCTACAGCACATGGTGTTGGAAAGGTTGCTGGATATAGCCGGACGGTATGATAAGCCGGTGCTGGTACACTCCCGCTACGCTTGGAGGGATGCCCTTAACCTGGTGCAGCGCTCCGGGGTGCAGCAGGCGGTCTTTCACTGGTTCACCGGTCCCACATCGGTGTTGCGTAGTGCTGTGGAGGCCGGGTACTTTCTGTCGGCCACACCCGCCTGTGCCTACCACCAGGAGCACCGTAGGGCGGTCAAAGAGACCCCCCTTGACCGGCTCCTGCTGGAGACGGACTCCCCCGTGTATTACCGGGGCCTTGACCGGGCCGCGAGGCCGGCCGATGTCGCCGGGGTGCTGGGGGAGGTGGCTGCCATCAAGGGGCTGCCGCCGGAGCAGGTGGCAGAGGCCACCACGGCTAACTCAGCTGGACTATTCAAATTGAAGCTGTCGGAGGGACATTGGAGGTAATACCGGCGGTTGATATCAAGGGCGGCAGGTGCGTGAGGCTGGTGCGGGGGGACTTCCGGCGGGAGACTGTATATTCAGACAGCCCGGCAGAGGTGGCCCAGCGCTGGGAGTCTCTGGGCGCTGCCCGTATCCATGTGGTGGACCTGGATGGGGCGGTGGCCGGGGAACCGGTGAACCTGCCGGTGATTAAGGAAATCCGCCGCAGGGTATCGGTCCCGCTGCAGCTGGGCGGCGGCATCCGTAGCCTGGAGGCCGTGGAGCGGCTGCTGGGACTGGGTATTGACCGGGTTATCCTGGGCACTGTGGCCGTGGTGCGGTCCGACCTGGCCGCCGACCTGTGCCGGCGATACGGGGACCGCATAGCGGTAGGTATAGACGCCGGTAAAGGGGTGGTGTGGATTAAGGGGTGGAAGGAGCGCTCCGGGCTGCGGGCCACGGAGATGGCCCGCAGGATGGCCGGGCTGGGCGTGAAAAGGCTCATCTATACGGACATCTCGCGGGATGGCACCCTTACCGAGCCCCACTTCGACGCCATCTCCGAGATGGCGTCCCAGACGGGACTGCCCATAATCGCCTCCGGCGGGGTGGCCTCGGTGGCGGACCTGGAAAGGCTGGCTGGGATGGGGGTGGAGGGAGCCATCGTGGGCAAGGCCCTTTACACCGGCAATGTGGACCTGGCCGAGGCATTGGCCGCGGTCCAGAGGCTGGCCGCGAAAGGTATAAAAGGAGAAGGTAAGTGACCGACAAGTCTATGACAGTAAGCTGTACCGAGAGTCCGCAGATGCTTCGCTTCGCTCAGCATGACAGGAAGGTCTTGTTTGTCACCCTGTCCGAAGGACTCAGGACTCCTTCGGAGAGCGGAGCGAAGGGTCTGCTCCCCAGTCTGTAACAAGAATCTTTTGGAGATGGATTGTGGCACCACTCGCCAACCTGGCAGATAATATAGGGGGCTATGTCCTTGGTACTCACGGGGTCTCGGGGGGCGTTAGCCCCCCCGAAAAATCTACCGGGGAGGGTCCGCCCTGCGGACTCCGATACTTCGTTCGGAGCGGGTGGGAAAGAAGATGCTGGCTATAGGGCCACAGGAGGGAGGGACAGATCCCATGCTCACCAAACGCATCATCCCTTGCCTGGATGTAACGGCGGGTCGGGTGGTGAAGGGTATCAGCTTCGTCCAGCTACGGGATGCCGGCGACCCCATGGAGATGGCCGCATTCTACGATAAGGAGGGGGCCGATGAGCTGGTGTTTCTGGACATCACCGCCTCCAGCGATGCCCGGGAGATTATGGCCGGGGTGGTGGACAGGGTCTCCGATCAGGTGTTCATACCCCTCACCGTGGGCGGAGGGCTGAGGAGCATAGAGGACATGCGCCGCATTCTGGAGGCGGGGGCGGACAAGGTGGCCATCAACACCCCCGCCGTGGAGAACCCCTCCCTGGTGGCCTGGGGGGCGGAGAAGTTCGGCAGCCAGTGCATCGTGGTGGCCATTGACGCTAAACGGAGGACTGAGGGGGGTTGGGAGGTCTACACCTATGGGGGCCGGCGGTCTACGGGAAAGGACGCCCTGAAGTGGGCCGAGGAGGTCTATAGCCTGGGGGCGGGAGAGATACTGCTTACCAGCATGGACGCCGATGGACACCAGAACGGCTACGACTTGGAGCTTACCCGTGAGGTGGGCCGCCGGGTGGGCATACCGGTAATCGCCTCCGGGGGGGCGGGGGAGCCGGAGCACCTCTACAAGGCTGTGGTAGAGGGGGAGGCCGATGCCCTATTGGCGGCCAGCATCTTCCACTACGGCACCCACCCCGTCCGCCAGGTAAAAGAGTACCTGGCCTCCAGAGGCGTGCCCGTGCGGTTGTAGAGGAAGATTACGAATGTTGTTATATCAAAGCTGGATTAACTGGATTCATATGTATGACGAAAGGGTATGTGACCTTGAAGTGCTTGAGAGCATAGCAGATCTCAACTACCAGGAGCATGAGCCCGATGCTGAGGAAAAGATGGACACGGAAAAGTTGTGCCAACATGCCAGCGTTAGCTTTGCGCTTGCGACCATTGAAAAAAGAAACACCGATTACCCTTACGGTGAGCACTTCAGGGAGTTGGTAGAAAACGCTAAGCGAGACCTCTTGCGTTTCAGGCAGGTTTCAAGGGTGAAGGCTGGGCTGCCTGAGGCCGAAAGACTAAAAATGGAAGAACAGGAGCTTGACCTTTTTGAAGGTACCGTTTACCTTGAACTGTTTAGGTTGAGGATGGCAGATGGCAACTATGAGGAGGCCCTCCGGTTACTCGCGCGTTGTATGGCGCTACTGGGTGCCGCTGCACCTGCGGATAGGGGCTGGTTCAAACCGGCACCTCCTATACGTGACTTGCAGGCAGACGAAGCTACCGCTTGTTTCGAAAGATTGAGTACCGAGCCCACACGAGTAAAAAACTGGAAAGACGTTGCATTGTCATGTCGCATGGTTTACGTCACCTGGGACTCCTGTGGGCTGGATAGTTCAGAGTGGGTACACGAAGACGAAGAGGGGCTTAATTGGACTGCTGGAGAATACTGGGCGAGTGCGGTGGCAATTGGAGAGTCCGAACTGACTCCCAGTCAGCTTCGCGACTTGAGGCGTGAGGAGGAAAGGGAGCATGCTGAAAAACATATGCGGGTTTTCTTTGGAGAGGATTGCTGGGAAAGACTCCCGGACGTTGCGAAGGAAACCCTTAAAGATGCTGAGGATGCCTGGTTGTCTGCCACACTAAGCAGGAAAAGCGGTGTAGTTATCCACC
>JASLQE010000174.1 GCA_030744635.1 Dehalococcoidia bacterium
TGAGGAATAAGCCTCGGCTAACTACGTGCCAGCAGCCGCGGTAATACGTAGGAGGCGAGCGTTATCCGGATTTACTGGGCGTAAAGAGAGCGTAGGCGGTTCTTCAAGTCGGATGTAAAATCTCCCGGCTCAACTGGGAGGCGCCATGAGAAACTGTCGGACTTGAGGGCAGCAGAGGAAGACGGAATTCCAGGAGTAGTGGTGAAATGCGTAGATACCTGGAGGAACCCCAGTGGCGAAGGCGGTCTTCTGGGCTGTTACCTGACGCTGAGGCGCGAGAGCGTGGGGAGCAAACCGGATTAGATACCCGGGTAGTCCACGCCCTAAACGATGGACACTAGGTCTGGGGGGTATCGACCCTCTCCGGGCCGAAGCTAACGCTTTAAGTGTCCCGCCTGGGAAGTACGGCCGCAAGGCTAAAACTCAAAGGAATTGACGGGGACCCGCACAAGCAGCGGAGCGTGTGGTTTAATTCGATGCTAAGCGAAGAACCTTACCAGGGTTTGACATGCTGGAAGTAGAAACCCGAAAGGGGGACGACCTGTAAAGTCAGGAACCTGCACAGGTGCTGCATGGCTGTCGTCAGCTCGTGCCGTGAGGTGTTGGGTTAAGTCCCGCAACGAGCGCAACCCTCGCCGTTAGTTGATTTCTCTAACGGGACTGCCGGGCGAAACCCGGAGGAAGGCGGGGATGACGTCAAGTCAGCATGGCCCTTATGTCCTGGGCTACACACACGCTACAATGGGCGGTACAATGGGATGCCAAGGTGCGAGCCTGAGCTAATCCCCTAAAACCGTCCTCAGTTCGGATTGCAGGCTGAAACCCGCCTGCATGAAGTCGGAGTTGCTAGTAACCGCAGGTCAGCACACTGCGGTGAATACGTTCCCGGGTCCTGTACACACCGCCCGTCACGTCATGGGAGTCGGTAACACCCCAAGCCGGTGGGCTAACCCGCAAGGGAGGCAGCTGTCCAAGGTGGGACCAGCGACCGGGACGAAGTCGTAACAAGGTAGCCGTAGCGGAAGCTGCGGCTGGATCACCTCCTTTCTAAGGAGTGAAAAACTTTCACTCTTAGGTCGGTCAGTCCCGGCTTGCCGGGGCTGGTTTAATTAGTCCAAAGGCCTCTCCTTCCACTATTCGGCGGTTAAGGTGCGTTGCTTTGTACGCCGTACGCTTACAGGGGCGGAGCATTGCCAGCGCAGACAAGGGGGATGTGGGAACTCTGTTAGCGCCGATTGCAGCGTGTGAAGATGTGTCAAGCTCAATCAGGTGCTTCGCTATGGTAGCGCTGCCCCAAGCGGTAGCCAGTATTCTCAAGAAGCTGGCGGTGCCCCACACATAGCGCCAGGGTGCCTTCTGCCGAAGGACCGGCCAAGGGGTTACCGGTTTGGCAGAGAAAGTGGCCGGATTCACCGGAATCCACGGCAGCATTCTATGCAGAAGGCGTACCGGCAAGAGGCCATGGCTGTCTTAGGATAGCAAGAGGGTCTTGGGCTTCACCGCCAAGGCGGATATAGTCCACCTGTGCCTGCGCTATCGGTACGTCTTCCAGTTGTCAGGGCGCTTCCAGGGTTCGTTAGGCTTGCTGGGGTGTCTGTAAATATGGGCTGGTGGTAGCGTCGGGTAGGAGACTTCGGGAAACCTGGCTCAGAGCTCTTTCCATACCTGAATAAGCTCATCTTCCCTGGGATAGTCAAAGGGGTCGCCAAGCTGTACTTCGGCTTCGCTCTCCGGTTGCGGGCGGTTCTGGCACAGCCAGTCCACTGTCCTCTCGAGAGCCTTATCCGGAGGTACGATATCATAATATCCCAGCTCATCCTGAATCCTGTTCGTATCCCGCAGGTAGTGGCCCCTCTCCCGTCTCCAGAGGACATGGCATGGTGTGGCCAGGTCATAGGGCATGTCAACCAGCTCCCACTCGTGGTTCATATACCTGGCGATGAATTCAATACGCTGGCGTATCGTGTATAGCTTCTGGTCCGACATAAAGTACTTCTTACCGCCAGAGATTTCGGGCTTGTCCACGATGAGGAGGAGAGCATGGGCTGCGTTCTCCACATACGCCGCACCGAAAATCTTCAGGCCGCCATCGGCGATGGTAAAGTGCCTTCGGCCGTCAAGAATGCGCCTGACAATGCTCCATTCCAACGGACCTGGTTGCCGCGGCCCGTACAGCAGAGGGTACCCCAAATAGGTGGCATTGTAATGTCCCTCCCTGTGGGCCTGCAATACAGCCTCTTCTGAGGTAGCCATCAGATAGCCAAACTTGTTGACATTGATATCATTCTCAGAGACGGTTGTATGTTCAGCGACATTCACCTGCTGGCCCAAAGGACCCCACCTCGGGTCGTAGAACCTCGCCGCCCCACCGCTTATGCCACCCACCGCGATAAAACGGCCCGTCCGTTTCTTGGCCGCTTCTACCACGAGGCGCAAGCGCCCATAGGCAAAGATTATCAAATCATAGGTACAGCTTCCCAGGGTCTCTTCCAGGGTCTCCTTGAAGTGGGGGTCGCCGTGCAGATGTTCTACCGGCCCGGAGAACTCAATCTAATGGAACCCGCCATGCATGATAGTTACTTCATAGTCTCTCTGCAGGAGACCTTCCACCACATAAGGGCCAGTCGGACCGGTGCCCCCGATAACGAGAGCTTTCATGCTGCCTCCTCGGACTGAATCTCTTTAGTCACTTCGGGGGCCACCTCGGGGTTTCCCGGCTCAACCGGGGTGACAGTGCTGAACCGGCGCTCAACCCCGTGGCCTGCTCCCCGTAATTCTACCACTCGTCAGACTAAAGTGGCAGATCGGTCCCACCCTACGCGTTATCTACCCCGGCCCGCGGCCCTCAAATTTGGTCAACGGCCAGTCCCGTTTATCTCCAGTTCTTCGACGACGGCGCGCTCGGAAAGACCATCACCGCCTCAGCCTGACTGACCACGATGTTCATGGTGCCCTCCCGCCTGGATACGGTGCCCCTGACCACAATCAACGGCTCCGCCAGGACATGCCGCAGGCGGGCATACACCTTCGGCCAGACCACCAGGGGTATGTGGCCGTGCTCGTCCTCCAGGGTCATAAACACCGCCTTGGCCTGGGGCCACTGGCGCCGGATGACCAGCCCGGCCACGGTTACCCGTGCCCCGTCCGGCAGCCCCGAGACCTCGCCACTGGCGACAACTTCCTCACCCAACCGCTCCCTGAGGTGCGCCATCACATGGCCCGACGGGTGCAGCCCCAGGGTGCGGTACTCCCCCTCCATCCGCTCCCAGGAGGTCAGCTCCGTCAGGTCAGCCACATCCTGGGCCACGGGCAGATCCAGGGACCGCTGGTGGCCGATGGGGCGGTAGCACAGACCGATTTCCCAGCGCACCTGACGCCGGTCCTGCGCCAGCGAGTCGAAGGCACCGGCGTCGGCCAGGTTATCCAGGGCCTCCTGGGGCAGACCCGTTCTCTCCATGAAGTCGGGGATAGAGTTAAAAGGGCCACCCCGGTCCCTGGCCCTGACAATACCCTCACCCGCCGCGGTGCCCACCGCGGCCACATTGAAGAACCCCAGCCGCAGGGCATCCTCTTCAATGACGCATTTCTCCCGGCTCCGGTTTACATCCGGGTTCAGCACGCTGATGCCATGGTGTTTGGCGTCCTCCTTCAGGGTCTCCAGGTTGTAGAAGCCCATGGGCTGCTGGTTGAACAGGCCGGTATAGAACTCCAGCGGGTAGTAGTACTTCAGCCAGGAGGCCTGATACGCGGTGACACCAAAGGCAAAGGCGTGGCTTTCGGGGAACATATAGTGGCCGTTGAACTTCTTGAAGATGCGCCACGCCGTCTCCTCATCTATGCCCCTGCGGGCCGCCCCCTCCCGGAACTTCTCCCAGTATGTCTGGATAAGAGCTGCGTTGTGGCGACGGCCAAAGGCGCGGCGGAGCTGGTCGGCCTCCAGCGGGGAGAACCCGGCCGCATCCACGGCCACCTGGTTCACTTGATCCTGGAACAGGATGACGCCGTGGGTTTTCTCCAGGGCGCGCCGCTCCAGAGGGTGGTCATAGGTGGTAGGTTCCCGCCCCAGGCGGCGGCGTATGTACTGGGAGACGCCGTCGTTGACCCCCACACCGGGCCTGACCGCCGCTACCTCGTGGGCCATGTCCACCAGGTTCC
This sequence comes from Dehalococcoidia bacterium, assembly GCA_030744635.1. Classification (GTDB taxonomy): domain Bacteria; phylum Chloroflexota; class Dehalococcoidia; order JACVQG01; family JAHKAY01; genus JASLQE01. The sequence goes on from JASLQE010000174.1 coordinate 4,156, forward strand.
GGGGCCGGATACGGGTGATGGTCTGCATCTGGGCCGCGGACTCCACCTGGAAGATGCCTATGATGTCGGCACGGCACAGCATGTCGTAGACCGCCTCATCCTCGAAGTCAATGCGGGAGAGGTCCGGGCGGTGCCGGGTGCGCTTCTCGATGAGCTCCAGGGCATCCTGCATCTGGGAGAGTGCGCCGAGGGCCAGGAAGTCTATCTTAACGAACCCGGCGTCATCTATGCTGTCCTTGTCCCACTGCATGACATACCGGTCCGCGATAGCGCCGGGCTGTACGGGCACCAGGTCAGTCAGGTGCGTGGAGCCTATGACCATGCCCCCGGGGTGCTGGGCCAGGTACTTTGGGAAGCCGTCCAGATCGGCGGCCAAGCGCGCCAGATCGCTCCAGCCGGGGGCATCCCCCTTGCTGCGTAGCTCTGAATGGCCGGCCATCTCCTGAGCCAGGTTGGAGGCACGGCCGTGGTCGGCCCGCCGGGCCAGCCTGTCCACCTGATCCGGGGGCAGCCCCAGGGCCTTACCCAGGTCACGCACGGCCCCCCTGAGCTTGTAGGTGGAGAGCATACCGGTGAGGGCGGCACGCTCCCACCCGTACTTCTGATGGACCCGCCGGATAAGCTCCTCACGGATGTTGCGGGGGAAGTCCAGGTCTATGTCCGGGACCGAAACCATCTCGTCGTCGTGGAGGAACCGCTCCAGTGAGAGGTTGAACTCCAAGGGGTCTATGTGGGACAGGCCAATCAGGTAGCCCACCAGCATGGATACACTAGAGCCGCGCCCCCTGCCGGGGGGGTTCTCCTCCAGAGATG
>JASLQE010000175.1 GCA_030744635.1 Dehalococcoidia bacterium
AGATTTAGAATCGGGGTGCCGGCGCCCAAGTCCATTGACCATTTCACCCCACTGTACCCCTTTATCAGCAACATTGAAGAGAACACCAACCCCAAGGGGTAAACAGCCAGGAAAAGGTAATTTCTACGCTTCTCCGAGAGCCTGCCGGTAAGCAGGTCCATCCTTACATGCCGCTCCTTCTCCAGGACATAGCCCGCCGCCAGGAACACGGCTACTGTTAGGGCTATTTCACTGCCCTCAAAGGCCCATTGGGTGGGGGACTTGAAGAAATACCGGGCTATTACTTCAAAAGTAATACCCAGGGTCATGAAGACCATGGCTGCACCTGCGATGACCAAGCCTGCGCGGTTAATACCCCGTACCACCAGGCCCAGAAGTCCTCCTATAGCGGCGATAGCACCCACTGGTTTACCTCCATGGGAGAAACGGATAAGAAGTGGGGGGCCGGGTTGGCCCCCCACTCGAACCGCTATTGTTTATTCGCGAGCCGCTCGCTTGATAATGCCCAAGGCCTGCACCCCGACAGGGCCCAGTTCCTCTCGGAAGGTGTCCTTCACCTTGGAGAGCGGTGCCTCCCATACTGTTTCGGCCTCTTCATCGTTGATGAAGTAAACTTCCAGGCCGGCATCCTTCAAGAGCTCCAAAGCTTCAAAGTCCTCCGTGTCCATGATTCTCATCTGCTTCTCAACCATGATGTCCTGGTAGAGGTCCTTGAGAATTTGCTGGGTCTCCGGGGTTAAGGAGTTCCAGGCATCCATGTTAATCCACATACCCAGGTTTCCAGCGAAGATGGTGCCAGCGGTCCAGGTCTTGGCTACCTCGTAGAGTTTGCGCGGGATATTGCTCATCCCGGTGGTGACATAGGCGTCAACCGTGCCACGCTGGAGGGCGGTGTAGATGTCCGAGGAGGACATCCAGGCAGCCTTGGCCCCCAGAGGCTCAATCATCTTGGCCTGCCAGGCGCCGAACACCCGAACAATCTTCTGGTCAAAGTCCTTGGGCTCTTTAATGAGGGTGGAGTTAGTTCCCCAGCCGGACCTGTTGATAGGGGTCTCGCCAATCTCCATGATGTTTATCTTGTTGAACCCCTCTTTGTTATAGAGGTCCATCAGCCCCATGTTGGCAGCGTCGGCCATGTGTCGGTAGTCCGAGAAATTGAAGGGCAACTCAGCTGCGCCGAGCAGGGGGACCTTGGCCGAAGCGTAGGGATGAGGTACGAAGGCCGCCTCTACCACCCCCTTGGACACCGCATCCAACTGCTCTTTGGCCTTAATCAGGGACTGGGCGCCGTAAATGGTTACCGTCACCTTGCCGCCGGTGGCCTTTTCCACAGCATCGCCCCATTTGTCCAACGACTGGGAATAGGAGTAGCCGGGCGACAGGTGGTGGCTTACTCTCAACTCAACGGGCTGCTGCACCGGTTTTGGTGCCGGGGCAGGTTTGGCTGCCGGGGCCGGTGCAGGGGCCGGGGCAGGTTTGGCTGCCGGGGCCGGTGCAGGGGCCGGGGCAGGTTTGGCTGCCGGGGCCGGTGCAGGGGCCGGGGCGGGCGCGGCTTTCTCGCCACATGCGGCCACAGCTATCACCAAGGCCAGCGCCATACCAATAACCAGCAGGTGACGTCCTGCTAACAGTTTACCCTTGTGCATCCTTTGCCTCCTTCATTCTTACCTTTGCCCCTCATATCACCTACCAGGGCAACTCTCTTTAAACATGCTCCACATGTACCCGTCTATATATACGGGTTTAAATGTCTCCTGTCAAGCGCAGGAATGGTAAACTTCAGATAATCACCCTCGCATCTTTTAGGTGCCCTAATTCCTCCCATCCCAGTCCTGCCAACTCTATGAGCACCTCTTCCGTATGCTGTCCCAACTCTGGAGCAGCGTTTTTCGCCTGGCCCGGCGTCTCGGTCAGGTCAACGGTTATGCCCACTTCCTTTATAGGGCCGTGGGTTGGATGCTCTACAGTGGTGACGTAGTTGTTGGCCAGCACCTGGGGGTCTGAGGCCAGGTCGACATAGCTCTGCACCGGGGAGGCGGTGCAGTCATTTTCCCGCATAAGCGCGCACCACTCGTCCCGTGTCTTGCTGAGGAAGACTTCGTCCAAGATAGCTATTAGCTCCTCGTTGTTGCTGGCACGCTTTACGATATCGCTGAAACGGGGGTCTCCCGCCAACTCTGGGCGGCCTATGGTGGCACAGAACACTGGCCAGTAGCGGTCACCCTCTGTCATCCCTAGGGCTATGTACTTCCCGTCCTGGCATTTATAGGTGTTGCGGATAGGGTTGTTCATCTGGTGATGCTCCCTCAGGGAAGGCTCCTTCTCAGTGGTCAGATAAGTCTGAAAGAGCCACTCCTGCACGGCTATAAGGGCCCCCATAATGGATACATTCACCTCTTGGCCCACCCCGGTCTTCTCTCGGGCCAGCAGGGCCAGGGTAGCAGCGTAGGCCAGTTGTAGAGAGCCGGTGAAGTCCCCTATACTGAAAGGCCCCTCCGCCAGGATTTCGTCCTCCGGATTGTGTCGCAACAGGTTAACCAAACCGGCCCGCGCCATCCCAGTGAGGTCCTGGCCAGGCAGATCCGCATCCGGGCCCCGAGCACCGAAGGTGCTCAGATGCACAAAGATAAGTCTGGGGTTTACTTTGGACACAGACTCGTAGTCCAGCCCGTATTTCCGTAATGACTTCTTACGCAGGCTGCTGACAAAGACATCTATGTTGGGGAGCAGCCGATATATAAGGTCCCTGCCCTGTGGCGTTCTTATATCTATGCCAACAGACTTTTTCCCCCGGGCGGAAAGCTCCCAGGGGTAGTTGACGGGGTTGGGAGGGACGATACTGGTCAGGCCACCTGAGTTAAAAATCCCTC
>JASLQE010000176.1 GCA_030744635.1 Dehalococcoidia bacterium
CCAGCGCCTTCACCCCATGCCAAAGGTCACCACTCCGGATTCCCGTGTCCTTCGTGAGTAACGCCGCCCTAAATGATAGGCACAATACCCGCTCAACGATGCTAAATCAAGTCCTCCTGCCAACCTTGCTGGGACCGGGCAGGTACCCGACCTTTTCCTTTCCCGCCCACTCGCCCAGGCATTATATCTAAGGCGCTTCGCCCTAGACCTATTTGCCGGGTGGGTGAGCAAAGCAAGGCATGCGTTCCTCTCTGCCCCACCCCGTCCTATTAACAATCCTGATACAATAGAGTCGCAGCTATGAGCCAAAACGACTCCAACCTGAAGTTTGTGGAATCCGCAGGGACACCGGGCGTGTCAGACCACTCCCTGGTGCTCATGGAGTTTGATAAGGTGCTCCGCCTGCTGGCGGGGCACACCACCTCCTCCCTTGCCCACAAGCAGGCCCTGGAGCTGCGCCCCAGCTACCATCCGGATGAGGTGGCCCGCCTCCAGAGACATACGGCCGAGGCTATGAAAGTGCTGGACGCGGGCCGGGACATAGACCTTTCCACAGCCGTAGATGTGTCCTCACTCGCCCACCGGGCCACCCTGGAAGGGGTGCTCAGCGGTGCGGAGCTACGCCAGGTGGGCGCCGCCCTTGTGGCAGCCCGGCGCGCCCGCCGCACCCTCACTCACCTGCGCAAAGAGGCCCCTGATCTGTCTGCGCTGGCCGAATCGCTCCCCGAGCTTGCCGGTTTACAAAATGAAATAGAGTCCGGCATCACACTCCAGGGGGAGGTGGCGGACACCGCCTCACCAGAGATGCACCGGCTTCGGGAAGGGGTGCGCCAGTCCCATGACCGCCTGGTAACCGCCCTGGGCCGCATCATCCGCTCTTCCAGGGGCCGGGAGGTGCTCCAGGAGCCGGTGTTCACCATCCGCTCGGAGCGAATGGTGCTTCCGGTAAAGGCGGAGATGAAGGGCAGGATGCCCGGGCTGGTGCACGATGTCTCCGATACCGGGGCCACGGTGTTTGTGGAACCCTATGAGATGGTGGAGCTGGGCAACTCCTGGC